>WGBG01000094.1 GCA_015494395.1 Deltaproteobacteria bacterium | reverse complement strand
CCGCCTGCGTTAATGGCTGCCACGCCGGTGGGTGCGGTAACAATCATACGCTTGATGCCCTCTTTCTGCAGGTTTTTCAGAAAGGTGGTTTTGCCGGTTCCCGCCTTACCGGTCAGGAATATGTTACAGCCGGTAAACTGCACAAAATCATGGGCCAACTGCAGCTCGGCGTTGGATTCATTCTTATTCATTCTTCATGTTCATAATTTCAGGTATTCCGAAAAATATTTCAACCTGTTGCGTTCTTTCCGACTTTGCGGTTCATTTTTTCACGGCCCACCTAACTCAAGACGAAAAGTTTTTTCCTTACGCAAAATAAAAAAGGGACCGTGACTGGTCAAGCCACGACCCCTTGATTTTACTGGTGCCCCCGGCATGATTCGAACATGCGACACCAGGATTAGGAATCCTGTGCTCTATCCCCTGAGCTACGGGGGCTGAACGCCTTCTCGATACCATTGCATGCCTGCCTTGTCAAGCACGAGCTTTCCCTGCTGCAACCTGCAACTTGCGAGCTGCATAATCCGGGATTATATGCATGAAGCATGACACCTCCCCGTTTTCTTTTGGCAATAGAGAGCTCCTGCGACGAAACCGCCGCAGCAGTGCTTGAAAATGGCAGCACGCTTAGAAGCTCAATAATCGCATCCCAGATCGCTATCCACCGGGAGTATGGCGGTATTGTTCCGGAACTGGCATCACGGCATCACATGGAGGCCATTGAGCCGGTGGTTAACAGTGCCATTACCCAGGCTGGAATAGATATCAAGGAAATTGATGCAGTTGCGGCAACCCAGGGACCTGGCCTTGTTGGTTCCCTTATTGTGGGCTTCTCATTTGCAAAGGCTTTTGCTGCAGCAAGGAACCTGCCGTTTACAGGCGTGGATCACATACACGCACATATTTACGCCATCTTCCTGCAGGAGCACCACCCTGCATTTCCCTATGTTGCCCTGGTTGTTTCAGGAGGCCACACCAGCCTCTATCTTGTTGAGGATTTTGGCACTGCCCGGGTGCTGGGCCAGACCAGGGATGATGCCGCAGGGGAGGCATTTGACAAGGTAGCGAAGATTTTGGGGCTTGAGTACCCCGGTGGGCCGGTCATAAGCAAACTTGCCCAAAAGGGCAACCCTGACGCATTCTCATTCCCACGTTCAAGACTCAGGGAGACTCCACTTGATTTCAGTTTCAGCGGCCTTAAAACCGCTGTTTTAACAGAGGTAAGAAGGCTTGAAAAACAGGGTGCTGTGCCTGTTGAAGACGTATGCGCATCATTCCAGCAGGCGGTTGTGGATGTGCTGGTGGAAAAAACAGTATCTGCTGCCAGGCAGGAAGGAGTGTCCTCAATAGTCCTTGCAGGTGGTGTGGCCTCAAACCGGAAACTTCGCTCTGTCATGAACAGTGCAGGGGCTGAAAACGGCATGGATGTTTTTTGCCCGGCTCCTGAATTCTGCACAGATAATGCTGCCATGATAGCCATTGCAGGCTATCACAGACTTTGCAGCGGAAAACGCACCGGTTGGGATGAGGATGTCTATTCGAGGATGCCTATTTTCAGGAAGGGAAGGATAAAGCCTCTACCCACGCAGTGATGCCAAAGAGAAAGAATAAGTGAATGAAACTTAAAGAACTTCTGAAACAGGAAGACGAAAATGGCCGTGGTCCCGGTGGAGGCCTGCTTGAACGCGCCCATTATTACTGGCTGCTCCTGAAGCACCTCCACGGCGACCCACAATTACTTGCCCGTGGCGTTGCCCTTGGAATCTTCATAGGCATTACCCCTACAATCCCCCTCCACACCATAAGTATTATCTGCCTTTCCCCCATCCTCAGGGCAAGCCCCATTTCGGCATTTGTTGCAAGTCTTGTGATAAGCAATCCTGTTACCATCCCCCTGGAATACTATGCCTCATGGAAACTGGGCACCCTGATCACAGGATTTTCCATCCCCTGGGAAGAAATCAAATCTCTGCTTGATCAGGTTGAACATACCGGGCTCCTGGATGCATGCCTGTTCATAGTCCACAAGGGCATGAAACTTATTGGCGCCTTGCTGATTGGCGGCGTATCAATTGCGCTTCCGATATCCATTGTTGCATACTATCTTTCTCTCAATTTTTATCAAAAGAGGGCTGAAAAGAAAAAAATGATGCAGGAACAGGCATGACCCGGAAACGGCGCCACAACAGCCAGAATATAAGCAAGCCCGGCGGCACCGCCCCGCGTGCCAAGCGTTCCTTTGGCCAGAACTTCCTGGTTCATACCCCAACTGTCAAAACAATAGCCGGATTTGTGAGCATTCCCCGAAACAGGACAGTTGTTGAGCTTGGGGTAGGAAGAGGCGCCCTGACCAGGGCCATTTCAGAGCGGGTAGGGCACGGAGGACGAATTATAGGGTTTGAACTGGACAGGGAACTTGTTGAATGGCTCAAGGAACAGGATGAACTTCCGCCAAACGTGGAAATACGCTTTAAGGACATGCTCGATGTATCATTTTCTGAACTTGCCTCTGAAACAGGTGGTCCTCTTGTAATTGCAGGAAACCTCCCCTACAACATCTCAACCCAGGTGGTCATAAAACTTATTGACGAGAGGAAGTGCATTGAGCAGGCGGTCTTCATGTTTCAGAAAGAGGTTGCACAGCGCCTTGCAGCAGGACCTGGCTCAAAACAGTATGGCGTCCTGTCCGTGCTCACCGGTCAGTGTATGAAGATAAAAAAACTCATGGATGTCCCCCCAGGGCTGTTCTCACCCCGCCCCAGGGTCATGTCATCAGTGGTGGAATTTATCCCCCTTGCCCATGAGATACCTGTAAAGGACTGGGAACTGTTCCGAAAGCTTGTGAAGCAGGCCTTTTCAAAACGCAGGAAAACGATACGAAACGCCCTGTCACAGATGTTCCCTCAAGACAGTTCTAACCTGCTTGAAGAGTGTCTCAGGAAGGCAGGAATTGATCCGGGATGGCGTGCCGAGGCTGTGGCAATTAAAAACTATGCTCTACTCTCTGATATTGTGGGCTCAATTCAGGTAAAACACAATGAAATCAGTTGACAAGATGTAAGCTGATGCATTAAAAAATATTAATTAAGAAAATTACAAAACTTTGTCACTAATTACCAATACATTACACGGTAAAACTTATCTGAGGAATTTGATGCAAAGCGCAGCACAGCGTCTGGACGAATATACAAAACCCTTTGACAAGCTGAAGGGAAGCGGGGCTGACCCCAAATATTTTTCTGATCAGCTTATCGACCGGCTTGCAGGGGAAGTAGCCAATGTGACCAGCACACTGGCCACTGTAGAGCTGTTTGGCAACTATGACAAGCAGGGCGAGGAGTGGCTGAGATTTCAGGTGGCATGCTCCTATTTCTACCTCTTTCTGATTGAGGTATCTCTTGATGCTGTTGACTGCACGCTTACCCAAAAGAACCTTAACATCTTCAGGGAAAAAGTCGCCTCAAGGGTATATATCAGGCAGTATGCGGACAATGAAAATTCAAGCGGAATGCTTGAATATTTCCTTGCCTTCTTTAACTCCAATCTCATGCTCTGGTATGACAGGGCATCTGTTGCGCCTGACAGCACTAGGCTCATAGAGAGTTTCTGCTCCTGGGTAACTGAATCGTGCAATGTTAACATTGACAGAGAGAGATTTGGCAACAACCTGAAGACCATGTGGGAAAAGAAACTGGTCCCTGCATTGACCTCCTTTGTAAAATCCTGATCTTTCAACCCACCCTTTTTGCCCCGCCTTTAACAGTCACAGCTCCTGAAGAAAACTCGCTATTTGTCTGACCGCAATGCAATCTTCTGTCAAAAACAGCAGTGTACTGGGCTCCATTCCTGAAAATGCTGCCAGTGTTGTCATTTCAGGAATGCGTGGCTCTGCTCCCCAATGGCTTGCAGCACGACAGGCACAAAAAAACCGGGAAGCGCTTCTCTGGATTGCCCCGGATGCACAGAAAGCTGCCCGGGCAGCCTCTGACCTGAGCATTTTTCTGCCAGACAGGGTCATACACTTCCCGTCCCATGAAACCCTTCCCTTTCTTCCTGTTGCACCCTCGCCGGATACGGTTTGCAGGCGCATTGAAGCACTATACAGGTTAACAGAGCTTTCACCGCCATACATTGTTGTTACTGACGCAGCCACTCTGCTTGAGCCTGTAATTCCGCCCGATTTCCTTACTGAAAACGTGGAATTTGTCATGGCAGGCGAGGAGGTTGACCGGGGTGCACTGCTTCAGTGGTTTGTAACCGCAGGCTATGAGCATGTTTCCATTGTGCAGGGCAGGGGGGAATTCTGTGTTCGTGGAAGCCTTATTGATTTTTTCCCGCCGGGAACCGACCAGGCCGTGAGAATCGACTTCTTCGGGGATATGGTTGAAGAGATACGTTTTTTTGATCCACTGACCCAGCGATCTGAAAACTACGCCGAGGAGCTTACAATACTGCCTGCAACCGAGCTCCTGTGGCTGGATACTCTGGTTGACCAGGCCTCACAGAAAATAATAAAGGCTGCAGGCACAAGGGGCTGGGCTGCCAAGGAGATAAACGGCCTTCTTAACAGGCTTGCTGAAAGACGGGTGGCTGAGGCTCACCGCATGCTTTATCCGTTTTTTTATGAAAAGACCGCTACTCTGGCAGACTATCTGCTGCCTGAGACAAGGGTCATTTTTCCTGATCCTGAAAAGACAATACGGGCATTGGAACAGCACCTGGACAAGGCAGAAAATGCCTGGGAATCTGCTGAAGAATCCGCAAACATCCTGGCTGATTTCCAGGATGTGATAATTGACCTTGAAAAGATATTTACCAGATTTCACCCCTGCAGACGCTGGTATTTCAGTGATGTGCTTGCAGGGTTTGCAGATGGACAGGCCACAGAGCTGTGGCCCCTTGCCCCAAAGGGCGAAAAGCCTGAAAAGCAGCACCTGGACTGCCCCCTTCCTGACCTTCCTGTCATAAGCTCAAGAATGGCAAAGGGCCAGGGGCTTCTGGGGCCCTCATTTGAAAGGATAGATTCCTGGATTCAGCAGGGAAAGGCAGTGTGTATTGTATGCCCGGGCAACAGGTATGCTTCAAGAATGCTCGAGATGACTGCCCAGTACCTGCCCTCTGTGCCTGTATGTGCGCCGGAATCCGGGGAGGGCAGGCCGTTTCTTCAAAACATTGAAGAGGATCCTTCAAGTCCAGCCCTCCATATTGTTGAAGGAACCCTGTCTGAAGGTTTCATGGCAAAGGACTGGGGCATTGTTGTGGTTACGGAAGAAGAGCTGCTTGGCACTTCGGCACGCAGGGCAAGGAGACAGAAGCGCAGGCGTACAAAAGACCCTGTCACGTTTGAGGACCTGAAGCCAGGAAACCCGATTGTGCACCTGGATCATGGAATTGGCCTGTATCAGGGCATGGTGCGCATGGACACAGGCGGGGCGCAAAGTGAGTTCCTGGTGCTTGAATACCAGAAGGGAGACAAACTCTATCTTCCGGTTGACAGGCTTGCCCTGATTCAGCGCTACACAGGCATAGAGGGCAGGGAACCCAGGCTCGACCGGCTTGGTGGCACCTCCTGGCAGGCACGCCAGCTAAAGGTCAAAAAGTCAATTGCCACCATAGCACATGAACTTGTTGACCTCTATGCAGCACGAAAAATTGCCAAAGGCATTGCCTTTTCCACACCGGGAGAGATGTTCTGGCAGTTTGAGGCAGAATTTCCTTACGAAGAGACACCTGACCAGGCACAGGCAATAAAGGAAATCCTTGCAGACATGCAGGAGCCCCACCCCATGGACAGGCTGCTTTGCGGAGACGTGGGCTATGGCAAGACAGAAGTTGCCATGCGGGCAGCATTCAAGGCGGTTGAAGACGGCAGGCAGGTGGCTGTGCTTGTGCCCACAACCCTTCTGGCAGAGCAGCACGAACGCACTTTCCGCAGGAGATTCAAACGATTTCCTGTGGAAATTGCTGCTTTAAGCAGACTTAAGAGCAGGCAGGAACAGCGTGAAATACTTGAACGGGTCCGCACAGGTGCCTGTGACATACTGATAGGCACTCACAGGCTGCTGCAGTCTGATGTGCAGTTCAGGAATATTGGCCTGCTTATTGTTGATGAAGAGCATCGCTTTGGTGTAAAACACAAGGAAAAACTTAAAAATCTCCGCAAGAACCTGGACAGCCTGGCACTTACCGCCACACCCATACCCCGAACCCTGCAGCTTTCAATGCTTGGGGTGCGGGACCTGTCCACCATAAACACCCCGCCTGCCCAGAGACTTCCCGTAAAGACCTGGCTTGCAGAATACGACAACCTGATTGTGAAAAGTGCTGTGGAAAAAGAACTTGAGCGGGGTGGCCAGGTATTTTTTGTTCATAACCGGGTAAAGGGCATTCACACTGTTGCAGACAACTTAAGAAAACTCTGCCCGGATGCCAGGGTTGACATTGCCCACGGCCAGATGAGCCCGGCAGAACTTGAAAAAATCATGATAGCCTTTGTAAGGGGAGAGATTGACTGTCTGGTATGCACTACAATTATTGAATCAGGAATTGATATTCCTGCTGCAAACACCATGATTATAAACAGGGCGGATAGGCTTGGGCTGGCTGATATGTACCAGCTTCGGGGGCGTGTAGGACGTGGTAATGAGCAGGCGTATGCATATCTCCTGGTTCACTCAATGGACGCACTTAACAGCAATGCTGCCAAGCGTCTCAGGGCAATAATGGAATTTTCTTCATCCGGGGGTGGCTTCAGACTTGCAATGCAGGACCTGCAAATCAGGGGGGCCGGCAACATCCTGGGAGTCTCCCAGTCCGGACAGATTGCAGACGTGGGCTATGATGTTTATCTTGATCTTTTACAGAGGGCAGTAGAGGACCTTAAGGGCATGCCGCGACAGCAGGAAATCGAACCTGAGGTTAACCTGCGCATCCCCGCCTTTATTCCTGATGAATACATACCTGATGCAGGCTTAAGGCTTGAAACCTACCGCCGCATGAGCCGGGCACGGGGTGAAGAACGGGAGAAACTTCAGGAGGAGATTCAGGACAGGTTCGGAGAATTTCCACCGGAACTTGTAAATCTGGCAGAGATCATGGCAATAAAGGAGCTGCTTCGCCCGCTGAATGTAATCCGGCTGGATACAGGCAGGATAAAGGGCGTTAACCGCATGATACTGACCTTTTATGAAGACGGTCCTCCAAGCCCTGAAAAGATTGTGCAGGAGGCAAACAGCCGCAAGAAATGGTCGTTTCTGCCAGACAGCAGGCTGGTAATAGAACTGGGTGAGTGGGAAAGCCATGAGCAGATGACAGAAAACATAAAAAGAGGCTTGCGTACAGTGCTGGAAACGGCTAAAAATTAAATTTAACTATTTGAAATTTAACTACTTGGAGACGCATTGTTTTTTGTATCTATTCAGCGTGGTAAATGGTCTTGTTTTGGAGTGACTTTGAACAATTTCGTAGTTTTTCTTGGCGAAGCGAAGCCACAAAAATCGAGTCTGTCTGAGCGAGGAACGAGCGAGTTTCGCGATTTTGGCTTAAGCTTGCCTTAGACAAACAAGAAGTTGTTCACCGGAACGCAAAAGCAAGACCATTTACCAACAATCATTAACATCAATACGCTGAACAGTTACTGTTTTTTAACTATTTCTATTTCCCAAGCGGTACAATCGTCCATCCATTTTGTCAAAAGGTCAATAACCATATGAAAATATACTTTAGGAACAGAGTCACTTCTCTTTTTACACTATTCCTCATAGGAATTGCACTGATACATACTGTCCCGGCATTTGGAGTTATCGTGGACAGGATTGTTGCTGTAGTAAATGACAAGGTAATCACGCTGTCAGAGCTTGAAAAAAAGGCAGAGCCGCTGTTCAGGCAGTACCTTTCTCCTGACATGTCACAGGAGCAGAGGGAAACTACCAGGCAGCAGATAATGGCACAGGTACTTCCCCAGCTTGTGGATGACGTGCTTGTTGAGGAGGAAATTGAAAAAAACGGACTTACAGCAACAGATCAGGAGATCGAACAGGCCATCCAGAACATCTGCGACCAGAACGGAATAACCAGGGAGGAGTTTGCTGAAAAACTTGCCACCCAGGGCTATACACTTGATCAGTACAAGGAACAGATAAAACAGCAGATTGAAAGAAGCCGCCTAATAAACCTTGAAGTCAAGTCCAAAATAGTCATTACAGATGATGAAATAACCAACTACTATGCAAGCAGTATAGGCGGCTCTTCTTATGACGGGCCATATTATGACCTGAGCCTTATAAACATCGCTCCAGAAGACCCGGAAGACCCTGCATCAAAACAGGCTGCAGAACAACGGGCTGTCGAGGCCTATAAAAAACTCAGGGACAACGTCCCCTTTGCAGAGGTCGCTGCTGAATACTCAAGCCTTCCGTCTGCCTCAGAGGGCGGCAAACTTGGCAGGTTCAGCGCAGACGAGATGGACCCGTTCATAAGGGACATTATACTCAAACTGAAACCCGGTGAGTTCTCCAAGGTAATTGACATGCCCCAGGGCTACCAGATATTCAGGCTGGACGGTATAAGCAGCACCCAGAAGGTGGATGTACCCGAAGAGGAGAAGGAAGAGATAAGAAAGACCCTGTTCAACCAGAAACTGGAAGAGAGGTTTCAGGAGTGGCTGGATGATCTCAGGGCCAAGTCATCCATCAGGATAATGCTCTAAACTTTCATGACATGGGGTTTGTCGCCCCTGACATGAAAGTTAGCTCAAAGCTCAAAGTCGGAAGCTGAAAGCAAGCATGTCTTCTTTCTACTTTGAGCCTTGAGCTTTCAGCTTTGAGCTATTTTCACGGTAAAAACCGGCCCCGAAAAACATGTAGATTGCATCACCGGCGTACTGTAACCTTAATTAAGCGACGGAAAAATGGCTAAGGAAACCATAGGAGAATATCTCAAGCGGGAACGGGAACTGCGGCAGATCACACTGGAGGAGATGGTGGAGGGCACCAAAATTGCCCTTCAGCGTCTCCGGGAGCTTGAAAACGACAGGCTCGAGGATATGCCGGCGGAGATCTTTGTCAGGGGCTTTATAAGGAGCTATGCCGAGTTCATTGGTCTTAACCCTGATGAGGTTATACTCCGGTACGAGGAAGAACTTAAGGCACTCCAGGAAAAGGAGGCAGCAGAGGCAGGAACTGTCTATCACTGCCCTGAAACCAAATCCTACAGAGACTTTATCGGCATTATCGTTGCAGCCGTTATATTTTTTGCCCTTGCCGCAGGCGGTTACTGGCTTTTCCTGAAAAGCGGCATCTCCATCCCTGACATGTTCTCAAAGGTGAAGGACCAGGCCTCGGTATTAAAAATAGAGCTTACCGGAGACAAACCTGAAACCCGGGAACAGTCACCTTCCCTTGTGAACAGCACTTCTGTATCAGGCTCCCCAGAGGGCGTCACAGACAGTAATGCACATGATCCAGACCGGCCAGACAGCACCATTTCAGGCGCTGATGTCCCGGATGCCACAGCTCCGCAAGGAGATAGCAATGGACAGGTGCAAAGCGCAACCCCGTCAGATGATTTACAGAATCCCGGCACTGAGTAGCAGGCCTGACATACTTCAACATGCCCTGCAACCGTTCATTTCAGGACTGAACAGGTACAAGTGAAATTCATCAAGGATTCTGCCATAGTGGTAACAGGCAGGGATCTTGGAGAATCCGACATGCTCATCACCTTCATCACCCGTGAACATGGAAAGATGAAGGCTGTTGCCAAAGGAGCCAGACGCAGCAGAAAACGTTTTCTTAACGCCCTTGAACCGTGCACGCTGCTTGATTTTCGAATTGTGCCATCACGTTCCTCCGGGCTTGGCAGGCTGGATAGCGTTGAAGTCTCGGAAAATTATCCTGCAATACGCTCCTCGGCAAAATGTTTCATGTTTGCGTCCCTGTGCTGTGAACTTTCAGACCTCTGGATCCATGAAAATGACCAGGCTCCGGAACTTTTCAAGCTGTTTCAGTGGTATCTTGAAAGCATTGACAAGAATAGCACGAATGCGCTCAGGCACACCCTGGCATTCAAGACCAGGCTGCTTGCCTTAGCGGGCTACCGGCAGGCATGGGACAGGTGTGTTATCTGCGGTATAAATCCCCGGGGTAGCAAGGTGGGCTTTGGCATTGATCAGGGCGGTTGTGTCTGCAGCTCCTGCGGGGCTGAAGGAATGCTTTTGAAAGATGTCAGCACCGGCACACTGCGCTCCCTTGCATACCTTGACAGCTCAGGGCTTCCAGCCCTGGATAGATTAAAAATGACCAGGGCTTCCATGAAAGAGGCATGGCAGCTCCTTTCAGCCCTCCATCGCCATTTGCTGCAGAGAACCCCAAAGTCCTATAATGTGCTTGACAGCACCTTGCTGCCTGAGTTGAACCCGAGTTGAATATTGCAACTGCCTGCAGAACCTGTCATAAATGTAACTGTTCAGCGTGGCAAATTAAAAATAAGACCATTTACCAACCTTCATTAACGTAAATACGCTGAACATTTATAAACACAATACAAATGACTTTGAATGAACTGGAAAAAGAAATAGGCTACACCTTCAGCAACCAGGACCTGCTTTCCCAGGCACTGGCTCACAAATCATGGGCAGTTGAGCAGGGCAAGGGCACTCCGGACAATGAAAGGCTGGAGTTTCTCGGTGATGCAGTCCTGGAGCTTGTGATAAGTGACCTGATTTTCCGAAAATATGCACAGAAACACTCTGAAGGGGACATGACCAGGATGCGGGCCTCGCTGGTAAATGAATCACAGCTTGCATCACTAGCCCGCAAACTGGGCATAGGCCAATGCATGCGCCTTGGAAGGGGGGAAGAAAAAAGCGGCGGCAGCACAAAACCCTCGCTTTTGTCCGATGCCCTTGAAGCAGTAATCGGTGCAATTTATCTTGACGGCGGCTTTGATGCCGCTTTTAATTTCATAAGGGATATTTTTGGATCTTTAATAGAAACTGCGCCTGAAGCCCTTGCCAGAGATTACAAGAGCAGGCTGCAGGAACTGATACAGGGCCAGCATCATACGGTGCCCTCCTACCAGGTTGAAAACATTACAGGCCCTGACCATTCAAGGGAATTTCATGTGTCCCTCTCAGTGGATGGAACAGTCCTCAGTCACGGCAGTGGACGAAGCAAAAAGGAGGCAGAACAGAAGGCTGCCCGAAGGGCGCTTGAAAAGCTCAATACAGATCAGGCCTGAATTGGGCATTTGCGTAATTTTATACGCTGAATAATTACTACAATATTAAATACAGATATGGATATTGACAGTGACCCAGGCGGGGACAAAAAAATCTTCAAATCAGGCTTTATAGCCATTGTCGGTGCGCCTAATGCCGGCAAATCCACGCTCCTGAACTCCATTCTTGGAGAAAAGGTTGCAATAACCACACCCAAGCCCCAGACTACCCGGCATCAGATCAAGGGTATTCTTACAGGCGAAAATTTTCAGGCAGTTTTTATTGACACCCCTGGAATTCACTCATCCAAAGGGCTTCTTAACAGGGTGATTGTCAAGGCAGCCACTCAGGCACTTGACGGGATTGACCTGATACTCTTTGTGGTGGATGTTACACGCAGGAACAAATCTGCAGAATTCCGGGTGTTTGATCTGCTTGAGAAGGTAAAGAAGCCGGTAATCCTTGTGCTTAACAAAATAGACCTTATCTCAAGAGAAAATCTCCTTCCTATGATGGCAGAGCTGCAGGAAATATATCCCTTTGAGGCAATTGTTCCCATTTCAGCCAAGTACTCAGATGGAATTGATATGCTCCTGGATGAAATTCTTGCCAGGCTTCCTGAAGGTCCGCAGTATTACGATGCCACAATGATTACTGACCAGCCGGAAGACATGATGATCTCTGAGCTAATAAGGGAAAAGATATTCCTGCTTGCAGAAAAGGAGATACCCTACTCAACTACCGTGAAGGTGGACAGCATAAAGGAGCCGGATGGCAGGTTTCCGCTGACCATTCACGCAACCATCTATGTGGAACGCCCGTCACAGAAACGGATCATTGTAGGTAAAAACGGAAAATTCATCAAGAAGGCAGGGGTTATGGCGCGACGGGAACTGGAAACCCTGCTTGGCCAGAAGGTCTATCTCGATCTGTGGGTAAAGGTCAGGAAAAACTGGTCAAGGGATGAAAGGGCGCTTCAGGAATTGGGCATCACCGGCTTTGACACATAAAATATGTATCAGAATGAAGCCCAAGCTAACAACAAAACCTGCTCTATTTTTGACAGACGTTACAGCCTGCGTAACTTAACATGGCGGCCCCTTATGTGGTTAGCCCTGCTGCCTTTATTCATTCAGGGCTGCTCGGTTTATGATTCCAGGGTTCCTTCGCCTGATGATGTTGTAAAGACACCTGAACACTACGCAAACCTTGAACAGGACAGCTCTGCCAGCCAAAAGGCAGGGGTGCAGAAACAGCAGTGGTGGCAGGCCCTTGAAAATCCTGAACTGAACCATCTCATAACCCAGGGGCTTTCCCACAACCTCGATATTGCCGTTGCCATTGAGCGCCTGGAACAGGCCCGTGCTGCAGCAGGCCAGGCACAGGCCGCACGGCTCCCCTGGATAGAGTTTAACCTTGACGCACAGAGGAGCAAGCGTCCATCCCTCCCCGAAGACATAACCGGCAACACATACCAGTTTTCATTGTCAGCCTCCTACGAGGTTGATCTCTGGCGCAAATTCAAATCCCGGGCAGACAGGGCAGAGTTTCTTGCCCAGGCATCTGAACAGGATGTAAAGTCGGTTTATATAAGTGTGGCTGCCCAGATTGCAGACCTGTACTACATGGCCCTTGAACAAAAACAACAGAGCGAGCTTGCAGATGCCATTATAAATTCAAGCTCCCGCACACTTGAGCTTGTGATGGACCGGTACCGATCCGGTATTGTTGAACCGCTTGATGTTTACCAGGCCCGGCAGACCCTGGAATCTGCCCGGTCAAGAAAGCCGGTTTATGAGGCAGGATACAAAAAGGCCAACCACGCCCTTTCCATCCTGCTTGGCCGCATGCCTGACCCTGAGCTTATCAGGCATAATACGGAACTTCCGCAACACTTAACTCCACCGGACACTGGAATACCTGCAGACCTGCTGCAGAACCGTCCGGACGTGCGCAGTGCATGGCTCCGCCTCAGGGCATTTGATGCCGGGGTTGCCGCTGCAGTTGCAGACCTCTTTCCGTCCGTAAGAATAGGTGCCGGGATCGGTCAGAGCCAGACGCTCCTGTTTGGCGGAGACCCGCTGGTTGGCGGACTGTGGAACCTGTTTCTAAGTGTTGCCCAGCCGGTATTTGAAGGGGGACGGCGGGTTTCTGAAATTAAGAGGCAACAGGCAATGTTCAGGGAGGCACTTTCAGCATATCACAAGGTTGTGCTCAATGCCTGCAAGGAGGTGGAGGATGCACTTGCATCCTTCAGGGCGTCTGAAAGAGAGATGTATCATCTGAAACACCTGGTAGAGGCAACCCGGGCAGATGTAAGGCTTTCAACAGACAGGTATTTCTACGGGCTTACTGAATACCTGCCGGTTTTAACGGCTCAGACCCTTGATCTTGAGGCACGTACCAGGCTTATAATTGCCCAGGGACGTTATGTGTCAGACTGGATAAGCCTCGTGCGGGCACTTGGCGGCACGTGGCCCGAGAAGATTTTGAACGAGAGACTGAACAGATAGGGCAGAGATACGCCCCTGTTTAACAAACCTGCTTACCAGACCTGTTTACTGGAGAAATACCCCATGCCCAAAATAGACAAAAAGGCCATGATGCGTGGACTCCTGACCATTGCCATTATTGCAGCGGGTTTTCTCATTATGAAGTTCCTCATAATGAGTCGCAAGGCCCCTAAAAAAATCAAACCCCACGCCCAGGGCATACTGGTTGAGACAGTGCAGGTAAATCCTGCAGATTTTGACATCCAGGTCCGGGGCACAGGCACAGTACAGCCCCGAAACAGGGTTGACAT
>WGBG01000093.1 GCA_015494395.1 Deltaproteobacteria bacterium | reverse complement strand
CCTGGTTGCCCTGCGTGATTCAGCCAGGAAATCAGGCATGGTCCTTACCTGTATCTGTTCAGGCCCGAACTCCTCTGCCTCAATACCCATCTTCCTTAATATTGGAAGGAGTGCGGAGATGCGGGCCGTATCTTCGGGCCGGACATCCAGAACTTCAGGAAACAGAAGTGGCTGGGATGCGATAGCGCCGTTTTTTTCAAATTCTTCCTTAAGGCGTTTGAAGATAATGCCCTCATGGGCTGCATGCTGGTCAATTATTACAAGACCGTATTCAGCCTGACACAGTATGTAACTGTTATCAAGCTGTCCTATAAGCCTTAATTCTCCGCCATCCTCAGGCTTTTTTGGGCTTAACGGTTCATGTTCTGGTGATGGAGTTTCATGTCTCCCAGGAAAGTGGCTGTGTATATGCCCCTTGCATGTTTTGGTGTCAGACGTTTTATCAGTCTGTACTGTTTTTTCTTCGCTGAAACAGTAAGTTTCAGAGGGTGATTCACCTATTTGCCCTGAGCTGTCAAGGCTCGCAGGATTACCGGATCGCTCAGGCGTCTCCCAGGGAAGCGGGACCTGTTGAGATGCCGGCTCTGACTCTGATTCCCAGGTGTTACCTGAGTTTGCAAAGTGTGTTTTTTGAGCAAATGCCGAGGGTGAATTTTCAGCGCGATCGTTCTTCTCCCACGTGTTTCTCAGGCTGTGGTATATAATCCTGTAAACCGCATCTGTCTGGTGGAAGCGTACCTCCTGCTTTGCAGGGTGTACATTTACGTCAACGAGGCTGGGGTCAATCTCAAGAAAAAGCGCACCAACCGGATAGCTTCTTGACATGAAAAATCCCTTGGATGCCTCATTAAGTGCCTTCCAGAGCATGCGGTTACTGATATTCCTGCCGTTTAAGAAGAAGTAGAAAGCCCTTGATGATGAACGCCCCTCATCAGGCGGGGCCACAAAGCCCTGGAGTTTTATTGAATGCATCTCACCTTCAACAGGCAGGAGTTTTGAGACCAGTTCTCTTCCAACAAGCGGCCACAGGGCCTGGGGCATGGCTTCCTTGCCTTGGGTGCGGAATATCTCCTTTCCTTCAGCCTTCAGGGAGAAACGTATTTCCGGGTGTGCAACCGCAAGCATGCGTACCTGCTGGGATATGTGGCCTGCCTCTGTCTGACGGCGTTTAAGAAACCTGAGCCTTGCCGGAATCTTGAGGAAAAGGTCCTCAACCTCTACAATGGTCCCTGCAGGGCAGCCGGCAGGCTCTGTAATTTTGTCCCTTCCAAAGTTTATCCTTACCCGCCACCCTGCATCTGCCTCCTTTGGCCGTGAGGTGATGGTAAACCGTGAGACCGAGGCAATGCTTGGTATAGCCTCTCCCCGGAACCCAAGGGTCATTATTGCCTCAAGGTCCTTTTCTGTCCTGATTTTACTTGTAGCGTGGCGTTCAACTGCAAGCTCCAGGTCATCTCTGTCCATGCCGCAGCCATTATCCGTGACACGGATAAGACGCTTTCCACCATCCTCAATTTCAATATCAATTGCTGTTGCCCCGGCATCAATTGCGTTTTCAAGGAGCTCACGCACCACGGATGCCGGGCGCTCAACCACCTCACCTGCTGCAATCTGGTCTGCAATATGTGTGGGAAGTCTATGAATTATGCCCATGAAAAAAGTTGTAGATCCTCTCGGCCACGCTTTTGGGCACACCCTTGGTAGCCTTCAGCCTCTCAAGCGGGGCGCTGGCCACTGCTGCTGCGCTCCCAAAAGTCTCAAGCAGAAGCTGTTGACGTGCTGGCCCAACTCCTGGGATGTCACTCAAGCCGGAAATCCGGCGCCTGCTGTCCCGTTTTCGCCTGTGAGCCTTGATTCCAAACCTGTGGGCCTCATCCCTCATCCTTTGAAGGAACTGCAGCACCGGGCTGGTTTTTTCAAGCATAAGCGGCTGATTGTTATGGGGGAAGTAAATTTTTTCACCCTCAAGGTTTCGTTCCTTTGCAATGGATATTACTGCAAGCCTGTGTTCAAAACCCACCTCCTTCACAGCGTCCATTGCCCGTGAAAGCTGTCCCCTGCCGCCATCTATCAGCAGCAGGTCTGGCAGGTCATCTTCCCGCACAGCCCTGGCCATCCTTCGGCTGATAACTTCATGTATCATTGCAAAATCGTCAATGCCTTCTACGTCCCTGATATTGTAAATGCGGTAACGCTCCTTCCAGGGAACACCGTGTCTGAAGGTAACCAGGCTTCCCACAGGAAATTCGCCGCCTGTGGTTGAGATGTCAACGCATTCTGCCACCTCCGGCATGGAGTCAAGGTTGAGTTTTGAGGAGATTAACCTTGCAAGTTCCTGCCATCTCCTCTGGCCTGTACGCAGTTGCTCCATGTCCTGGGAGGCATTCTGTGAGGCCATATCGAGAAGGCGTTTTCTCTCCCCCCTTTCCGGGACTCCAAGTTTTATGCGAAACCCCCATATTGCCTCAAGACATTCAGCCGTACTCTTTGCATCCTTTGGCATTTCAGGGAGCAGTATCTCCCTTGCAGGGGCTACGTCCTGGAAAAAGTCCAACAGGAAACTTTGCAAAATTTTTGAGGTTTCAGTGTGCAGTTCTGTGGAAAGCCTGCGGGTTTCGCATGAGATGAGGATTCCTTCCCTTACCCTTAGCAGGGCAATTGACCAGTCATTTCCGTCCTGTGCCAGGCCTATGCAGTCCCATGAGGCGTTAATCCCTGCCACAACGGACTGTTTTTCAACAACCTTTTCAAGTGCCCTGAACCTGTCACGTATAATGGCAGCCTTTTCAAACTCCAGGGCATCTGATGCCTGTTTCATCTCATCTTTGAGTTTTTTTATAACTGCCGAGCTCCTGCCAGAAAAAAAATCAATGACCTGCTGTACCTTTTTTCTGTAATCCTCATCAGATATGGCACCAATGCAGGGGCCTGAACACTTGCCTATCTGAAACTGCAGACAGGCACGTTTTCTGTTTTTCATCCCTGTGTTGGTGCACGTCCTGATCCCAAAGGTGGTGGTCAGGAGCCTGATGGTCTCTCGCAGAGCACTGCTCGACGGGTAAGGGCCAAAGTACTCTGCCGTGTCCCGTTTTCTCCTTCTTACAATGCTGAGCCTGGGCCATTCATCAGATATGCCTATTTTAAGAAACGGATATGCCTTGTCGTCACGAAATACCACATTATACCGTGGATTGTGGCGCTTTATCAAAGTGGCTTCAAGTATCAGGGCATCTTTTTCAGTGGGAGTTATCACCACCTCAATGGTGTGGGCGTTTCTGAGCATCATGGCAGTGCGCGGAGGGATGCCTGACCTTCTTAAATAGGATGAAAGCCGTTTCCTCAAGTCCCTGGCCTTGCCTATGTAAAGCACATGCTCTGCGCTGTCCCTGAATATATAGACCCCTGATGCCGATGGGATGTCTGAAGATTTAAGATTGGTTATCTGGAATAGAGCCAAAATTTAGTGATTTTTTCAAAACATTAATTCGAAGAAAAAGAGACAGCACTAACCGAGCATCAGCACAAAAAAATCTTGTGCATCATGCGTACATCAAGCGTCCCTTTGGCTGGGGAATTTGCCGGCCAAGTTCTTCAGCTGTTTCGATCCATTCTTCTATGATCTTGCCAGCATTTTTTACTGCCTCTTCATAAGTTTTGCCATCGGCCATACAACCAGGCAATTCAGGCACTTCGACAATATAAGCCTGATCCTCATCACTCCAGTAGATTATCATTTCATATTTAATCATCTTCTATTTCCCCCATCTTATATTTAAGGAGAATATTTCTGATTTGCTTGACTTGATAAGGTTTTGCCTTGTTTTTCTTCGGCTGGATGTTGATGATTTCTTCAATTATCACAATGGCTAAATATGTGGTGGTCACCCTTTATTCGTTCTTCAAAACCAAGATGCAGCAGAAACTGACATAGAACAGAAAAACTGATATTGCTATCAGACCTGCCGGACAATAATTTTATGCAAAATTTTGAATATTTTACCATAGTGGGAAGCGCTAAAGTCTGTTCTCTAAGGTGTCCGGAATGAATCAGAAATAACACGAAAGGTAACTGTTCAGCGTATTAACGATAATGTGGGTTAGTGAATGGTCTTGTTTTTCCGTTCCGGCGAATAATTTCTTGTTTTTCTAAGGCTTGCTTCGCCAAAATCGCAAAACTCGCTGGTTCCTCGCTCAGACAAAAGCGATTTTTTGGCTGTGCTTCGCCAAGAAAAACTACGAAATTCTTCAAAGTCACTCCAAAACAAGTCCATTCACTACGCTGAATAGATACCACAAAAATTAAATTTCACTGCCAACCGCTTTAAAAATTTCAGCCGAAGGAATCACCCCTTCCCTTACTATCCTGATCCCGGCCTTTCCTGTGGTGGCATGATCTGTCTCAGCATCAACGGAAACAATGGTGGAGCAGGTCCCTTCAGTCAGGCTGCCTCCATCAAGCACAAAGTCCGGCGCAGGATTCGAGAGTTGTTCCAGGACTTCCCGGGCTGATACCGCCGGCGGATGTCCTGAAAGGTTGGCACTTGTTGCCGTGACTGGCCTGCCAGTTGCTTTGCAGAGTTCAAGTGCCCAGGGATTGTCCGAAATCCTGACGCCCACCTTTCCTGTACCGCAGTGAAGGGGCCAGGGGAGCCTTGGCACTGCGGTAAAGAGAATGGTAAGCGGGCCAGGCCAGAAGTTTTCCATGAGAATCTCTGATACCGGGGGGATTTCAGAGGCAAGTCCGGAAAGTTGTTTAATCGCGCTGATTATAACCAGCAGGGGTTTGTCAGCCGGACGTTTTTTTATCTCATATATGCGATTCAGTGCGGCTTCGTGGTCTGCCAGGGCACCAAGACCGTAGCTGGTCTCTGTGGGAAAGGCGACAACACCACATGCATCAAGGGTCGCTGCCGCCCTTTTTACCTGGTCTGAATTTACCTGTTCCGGGTCTGTTTCCGGCGGCTTTAATAAAGTGCCGCTGCCGGAAGAGATCGGAGTGTTTATTAAATTACCTGTGCCGTGCATGACCGTAAAGCGTGCTATTTTGAACTTTTTGACTTCAGCTCGCTGTTTATCCTGGCTATATTTTCCATTTGTTCAGCACGGAACCTGTCAATTCGCGCTGCAATTTTTTCGTCTGTCACGGCAATTATCTCTGCTGCAAGCATTGCGGCATTTTTGGCCCCTGCCTTCCCTATTGCCATGGTTGCAACAGGGACTCCTGGCGGCATCTGCGCTGTTGAAAGCAGTGCATCCATTCCTCCAAGGGGTGATGCGTCAATGGGTACGCCAATCACCGGAAGGGTGGTGTTGGCAGCCATTGCCCCTGCAAGATGGGCAGCCATGCCTGCACCTGCGATTATTGCCTTCATTCCCCGTGCCCTGGCAGTTGATGCAAATTCTGCTGCAAGTTCAGGAGTACGGTGAGCCGAGGCTATTTTTACTTCATACGGGATACCCATATCATCAAGCACCTGCTGGGCACCTGCCATTACATTCAGATCGCTGGCGCTGCCCATAACAATACCGACCTGCGGGGCATCGCCTGTGTGCCTCAGTGCCTTCTGACCAATATCAGTGCGGTAGTGCATGCCTTCCCAGGAGATTTTTCCAACTGCCTCATAGGCACGCTCAATGGCCTGCTTTATTGTATCCCCCAGGGCAGTTACCCCCAGTACCCTGCCGCCTGCAGTAACATAGCCACTATCAGAAAGCGCAGTGCCGGCATGAAATACCATTACATCTTCCATTGCCGCCGCATCTTCCAGGCCGCTTATGGACTTGCCCTTCTCATAGGAGCCTGGATAACCTCCTGATGCCAGCACAACACATACTGCTGCCCTTGGGTCCCACTCTATCTCTATTGAATCAAGCCTCCCCTCAAGTGCAGCCTCAATTACGTCAACAAGGTCGCTCTTCATGCGCATAAGTATAGGCTGGGCTTCCGGGTCTCCAAAACGGCAGTTAAATTCAATAACCTTGGCAATACCATCTTTAATGATAAGCCCGCCGTAAAGTACGCCCTCGTAGGGCCTTCCCGCATCAGCCATTGCCTTGACGGTGGGGCGCATGATCATCTGCATTGCCTGCAGGAACAGGTCATCATTTACAACAGGTGCCGGGGAGTATGCCCCCATGCCGCCTGTGTTTGGTCCCTTATCAAAATCAAAGACCGGCTTGTGATCCTGCGAGGTGGCAAGGGGCAGTACATTGGTTCCGTCAGTGACAGCCATGAAAGAAGCCTCTTCGCCTGTAAGAAACTCCTCCACAACAATGCTGTTTCCCGCATCGCCGAATGCCTTTTTTCTCATTATGAGATCAATGGCCTCTTCCGCCTCTTCAATGGTCTGCGGAAGGATTACCCCCTTGCCTGCGGCTAGGCCATCGGCTTTCAACGCCACAGGTACACCGGTTACATTTTTTACATAATCAAGTGCCTCATCAGCATCTGTAAATGTCCTGTATCTGCCGGTTGGAATCTGTGCCTTGCTTAGAAGGTCCTTGGTGAACACCTTACTTGCCTCAATGGCCGCAGCCTTTGAGGAAGGCCCGAAAACAACCAGCCCCTTTTCCCTGAAATGATCAACAATGCCGTGTGCAAGAGGGTCCTCCGGCCCAACTATGGTAAGGTCAATCTTCTGTTTTTGGGCAAAATCTGCCAGGGCTTCAATGTCAGATGCCTTGATGTTCACGCATTCGGCATGCTGGCTGATTCCGGCATTCCCCGGAGCGCAATAGACTTTGTCAACCCTGGGACTCTGGGCGATCTTCCAGCACAAGGCGTGTTCACGGCCACCAGAACCTACAATCAGAACATTTTTGCAATTCATAACTCTGCTCTTCTCCTGAACTCAAATATTTGGTGACTAACCAGCGGTCAGTTTTATTCACGGAAAATCACATATTACACCATATTGACATGAAGTGAAGCCTGTATCGCACAAAGCAGGCGGAAACTCTGGAACAAAGGGCACCGCTTGATACGACTGCCGGAATACGGTTTTGAAAAGGGAAATAGTGCGTTTTTTCGTTACCTGACTCCGACATTTGGATGGCAGGCCTAATATTTTTTTGTTAATGTGCTTGCGGATAATGCCGATAGATTCAGTAGTGTTATAAGGTGCAGGTAGAGGTTGTTTGTAGTCATCAAATCCCAGAGGAGAGATTTGTTATGCCTTTCAAGAGATCTTTGTTCTCCATGTTATTGTTGGCACTTGTCTTCATGGCTGTTACCGTTTCCGCAGAAGATACATACAAACAGCAAAATGCGATAGATGCACAGTGGGTCATTATTTCAGGTGAGGATGATGACCTGATGGAAGATTTTGAAGAGCGGTCTGTGGTGGAAGTCAGTGATCCTCTTGAAGGTTTTAACCGTGCCATGTTCACGTTTAATGACAAATTCTACTTTTGGTTTTTCAGGCCTGTTGCCAGGGGATACAATGCGGTAACCCCGGGTTTTTTCAGGGAAGGCGTGCGGAATTTTTTCTATAATGTGATGTTTCCTGTAAGATTTGTTGGAAGCCTGCTGCAGGGAAAGTTTGAAAGGGCAGGGCAGGAGACATGCCGTTTCCTTGTGAACACCACTGTTGGTCTTGGAGGCATGATGGTACCCTCCGAACAGTATGTCTGGCTCAATCCTCCAAAGGAAGACATCGGGCAGGCAATGGGCAAATGGGGTGTGGGAAACGGGCCGTATATTGTCTGGCCCTTTATCGGGGCATCGACCCTCCGTGATACAACCGGTTTCATTGCATCACAGTTTCTCTATCCCTTTGCCTATGTTGACCCGGGCTGGGTTTATTTTCCTGTAAAGGCGTATCAGAATTTTAATGACTGGTCCTTTGACCTGGAAGCGTACCCTGAGCTAAAAAAGGCATCCATGGATCCTTATGAGGCCATGAAGGATGCATATATCCAGTACAGGCAGAGGCTTGTGGAAGAGTAATTGTTTGTATCTGCTCACAGGGTACCGCATCTGCTGCGTTGGCGGGGACTTGAAGTACAGAGAGTACGCCTTCGTCCCCTCCGCCTTGCATCTGCAGCACCCTGTGAGCAGATACGTTCCGTGAAAAGTGTCCTTGTTATGAGAATTCATCCTGTGAGGTCAGTAGTTACATTCTTGGAGGGTGAAGGCGTTTGCCGGCCAAATAAAACCTAGATTGAGCGTTTCAAAATCTGGAAAATTATTTTTTCAATGAAATTAAAAGGAGTTATGTTGATTATAGCTTTCCAGATTTTGAAACTCTTCGGGATTGCCGTATTTACTGCATCTCCTTTGTCAGAGGAATCCCCATATAGCCGACTATTATGGGAATTCCTCTTTCGCGGATCTGCAGCAAATCCGACAATCGCTCAATCTAGGTAAAAAAATATGGTAGCGTAGCAGACAGCAGATATGCATGCGGTTAGCAGATACAAATGGAGAATTTATGTCAGTCAAAATTCGTTGGCACTGGCTAATACCAATACTTTTAGCTTTTATTATCGCTCCGAGTCCTGCGATTTCCCGGATTAATGCCCCTGAAGTGGAGGGAAAACTTGCGCAGGCTTCGTCCTTGGACAAGGTGCCTGACGTCTGGGTTCCCCTTGTGGAAAAACTTTTGCGGGATGGTGAAGATAAGGAATTTGTCATTGCTGTTTATTCCGCCCCTTCAGTAAAATTCAATCCCCGGGTGATGCCCCGCAAGGTGACCCATAACGAGTATAAACTGGATTATGCAAAGTTCCTGAAGCCTGAGCGTCTCAATCGTGCCAGAAGATACCTTTCTGCAAACAGGGCGCTTTTTGACAGCATTGAGAAGCGGTTTGGTGTGCCCGGTGAGGTGGAAACTGCTATTTTGCTGGTGGAAACAGACCTTGGAAACTATCTGGGGGCAGGACCTGCAGTCAATATCCTCTCCAGCATGGCCCTTGGAAGCGACTGGGAGGCTGTAAAAAAGTGGCTTCCTTCCAGGTATTTAAAGGGTAAGGGGGCTGCCAAGGCCAGAAAAAAACTGCAAAAAAAATCTGAATGGGCTTATTCGGAACTCCGTGCCCTGTTTACATACTGCAAGAAAAACCGGATGGACATTTACACCCTTAAGGGTTCCATTTTTGGTGCCATTGGATTATGCCAGTTTATGCCGTCGAATGCCCTGAAGCTTGGCGTTGACTTTGACGGGGATGGCAGGGTTGATCTCTTTCAGAAACCTGATGCCTGTGCCAGCATGGCAAATTATCTCAAATTTTATGGCTGGAAGCCTGGATTGAGCAGAAAGGCTCAGGAGAAGGTGATTTATCACTACAATCACAGCAGGCCTTACGTCAGGGCAATATTGTCGGTGGCTGAGGCATTGAAAAAATAAAGAGGTCGGTGAGAGGAATATGTTATGGCTGCCGTTTCATTAAGGGATGTCGAGAAGGAATTGTCATATTTAAGTTTGGAAGAGTTGATTGATCTTGAAGAAAAAATTATGAAGGTCCTAAGGAGGAAAATAAAGGATCAAAAAAAACAGGATTGGAAAAAGGATTTTCTGGAGATTTCAACATGGGATCACCTAAACAATGGCTCAGACGTTAAGCTTGATAAATGGACAATAGAGACATTTTAGTTGATACAAGTGTCATAATAGATTTTTTACGCAAGAAGGATAAAAAACGTAGTCATCTCTGGAGGATCAAAGAGCTTGATTTCAACTGTTTAATATCCACTATAACAGCATTTGAGTTATATGCCGGAGCTGTTTCTGATATTCATAAAAGAGATCTGCAAAATTTGATAAAATGGATGACTGTGCTGCCATTTACTTTGCAGACAGCACAAATCTCCGGAGACATATATAGAGAATTAAAAGTAAGGAATGAACTTATTGAGTTCAGAGATATTTTTATAGGTGCAACAGCCGTCGAATTGGCTGTCCCAGTACTGACCCTGAATGAAAAACATTTCAAGAGAATTAAAGGCGTGGATCTGTACAGTCTTACCAAATGATAAAATCCTCAAATTTGGTTGCCTGCTTACAGTGGCGCGTCTAATTTTGTTGTCCGAGGCATTAAAGACAGGAAGTACATCCTTACCTTCCCACCCATTCACTCTAACCAGAAGGCATCTTCATCATCTGCTTTCCCACCCCGAGCCTTTAGAATCCTGCCATACATTGCCTCAAGCAATCTGTGAATTCCCTTGCCGGTTGCTGCTGAAATGGTGAAGACCTGATCCTTTTCAGCGTCAACAAGGGCCTTGAGGCGCTCCATATCCTCCTGCGGCGTAATGTCAACTTTGTTCAGGGCAATAAGCCTGGGCTTTTCAACCAGCGGCGCATGGTATTCAGCAAGTTCCCTCTCAAGCATCCGAAGTGTGTTGGCCGCCTCTTCAGGGCCCTGCGATGCATCAATTATATAAAGAAGGGTGGCAGTACGCTCAATATGTTTCAGAAATTCAATGCCCATGCCCACTCCCTGATGTGCTCCCTCGATAAGCCCGGGTATGTCTGCAATTACCATGGTGCGCTGGCCGCTTAACTCTACAACACCAAGGTTGGGCACAATGGTTGTGAAGGGGTAGTCGGCTATTTTGGGCCTTGCTGCTGAAACGCGGGACAGGAAAGTTGATTTTCCTGCGTTGGGCGCCCCCACCAGGCCCACATCTGCCATGAGTTTAAGCTCAAGAAGCAGGTGCCGCTCCTCACCCTCAAGACCTGGCTG
>WGBG01000092.1 GCA_015494395.1 Deltaproteobacteria bacterium | reverse complement strand
TGCCCCGTCTGGATAAAGATTCAGGTTTCCGGAAATATCACTGAAGGAAAGTTGTTTGGGGTATGATTCCTCGATTGTTGCAGAGACCGGCTCTGTATCATTTATAAAAGTCTTGAAATAAAAACCTGCCTTACCCCAGATTTTAAATTGCTTTGCATGTACTGATTCACTGCCCGGCTCCTTTTCTATCTGTAAGGAAGTCTTTGTGCCCTTGTTGCTGGAAACATCGGTATGACCCGTATCTGAAGAAGTTTTACCAGATGAAGTTTTATCATCAGTGTCTTTCTTTAAAGCGGGAAGCGAGGAGAGGTGAAAAAGGTCGGAATAAAGATCAAGGTCTAATTCAAGACCTTTTGATGACGCCTTGGCCATGCCCTGTGCATTTAAAATATCACTGGAAAAATCAAACTCAGAGTTTTTGATTCTGGCTGTGCTTCCGTTGCCGTTTACAGAGAAGGAATCAATAACAAATGGCTTATCGGTTCCCCAAAGCCAGTTTAGCCCCCTGATCTCCATAGACCCTCTAAATCCCGGCTGTTTAAGAGAGTTGATGTCAGGGCTGTATTTCAGTTTTTTGCCAGGAGAATATTCTCCAATAAGGCATGCAAAACTTCCCTGAATTTTATCTTTGAGGATATCCTTTTTGGCAAGGATTGTATTTACGGTGTTTCTGGTAAGGCTGCCGTCAACGGAGAAATACAGGCCCCTTTCCGGGTTTAAGGAGTCAAGGAAAATGACTATCCTGTCTGAAAGACTCTTAACCTTGACAAACAGAATATCGTGGTTGTTTTCTGTGATATAACGATCAATAAAAAAGGAAACCTGATCAGGTTTACCCTTTCTGAACAAAAAATTGCCTTTGAAGTGTGCACTGTTATCATAAAACTCAACCATTGATTTCTTGATAAGGCAAGGAACGGAAAAGGCAAGTTCCTTTGAGCGCCATCCATTGCGCACTACCCACTGATCAGCTCTCCTGCCGTATTGACCATGAAATTCAATTTTTCCTCTCCAGCTCTGAAGCATATGGTGAGTAAGCGCTCCATCCAAAAACAGGGGATCGTGTCCTGCTTTTATCTGCATACTGCTTAAAAGCAGTTTGTTTTCTGAAAGAGTTACCCTGCCGGAAATCGCAGAGGTATCCTCTGGAAGTAACGGGGATTTAACTGAAATTGAAACAGGAGATGCATTAAGGGTGTAGCGCCATTTTTCAGGCAGGGAAACCGCTCCCTTGAGAGACGCACTGTGCAGTGCCAGAGTGCCGTCAAGCTGTGTTACTACCGGTAAAATCTGTTTTTTAAGTACCGGATAGCTCAAAAGGTGCGAGAGTAACTGCCTGGTATCTATCCTTGCGCTTAATTTCGAGATGGTAAGTTCCGGCACATCCTTCCATGTTATTTTCCCACTGCACTTGACTATACTGCTTTTGCCTGCCTTTCCCTTAATATCATGCCATGCCACGCTGTCAGGTGTAATATCCGCCTTTCCGGATGAGACATTAACTGGCCAGCCAAGCCTTTCATAAAACCCTGCCGCATTAACATCATTTATTTTTACAAAAACATCAAAATCCCTTAGATCATGGCCTATGCTTAGGTGACCAAAGGCGGTTCCCTTTACATTCCGGAATTTTTTAATCTCGTTTACAATATCCCTGTCCTCAATCAGCCGTTCAAGAATCGGCTTAAGCTCGGTAACATCTGCACGAAGATCAAGGTCAAGCCTGAAATCATACAGGTGATCGGAAAGTCCAAGTTCAATGGTTCCATTCCATCCTTCTGATTTACCAATTCGTGCAGTAAGCCCTTTTCCGTATAGGATCCCGTCCCTGATAACTATTGAGCCTGATGCTTCATCAAGAAAGAGATCCGGATCAGGGATATACACAGGTACCTTGTCAACCTGGGCGGTTATTATCATCCGGTCCAAATGTTCTAACTGGCTGGTGGTACCTTTAAATTTGAACCCCAGCGTGTCTGCACGTCCTCCGCGAACAATATCGCAAACCTCCCTCACATCAGGATTTTTGCCAAAGAGATTAAGCACAACCCCTCTTACTGCCTCAACATCCACGTCTCTTGCCTGAAGCCCGATATCCCAAAATGCTTCCTGTCTTGATGATCTGCTTTTTTTATCAGTTTTTTGCTGATTATCAGGGAGATCAAGATGAATTTTTCCCGAAAGGCTCAGGCGAGGATTTTTAAGGTCGCACTGAAGAACTGACGCATCAATAATGCCCGGGGTTACAGCAACATCCATGGACAGGACACCGCAGGAGACTTCTATTTTCTTTTTCTGGCTGGCACCAAGTATGATGCAGGGGGTATCAGCATTCAGGGTTGCGTTGTAGAATCCTGGTTTGGTGCTGTCTATTGAGAGAAATAGGTTGATGTTGTGGGTTACAGGCACTGCCTTTTCCTGTATGTAGTGACTGAAGAGCCTGTTCATATCCAGGTGTTGTACCTTTCCCCAAGCGGAAAAACGTTCAAGGTCAGTGTGAAGGCTTGCCTCAATCTGAAGGGAGTCAGCATAACCCGGCCTTCCCTCAAAATTCACTTTGAAAATATCCTCATCCCTGCTGAACCTTATCTCAAGGTCACACTCCCTGAATGTGGTCTTCCTGTCTCCTAAAAGGAGGCCAGGCAGGAAAATTCCGGCATTTGAAACAACTGTTGCATCATGTGCGGTCATTACTTCTGGCAGTAGGGAAAGCGGGATAGAAGAACTGTCCCCAGGCGAGTAGCTGATCAGATTTACATTCGGGGATTCAAGCACTGCCTTTTTGACAGGATTGCGCCTATGAACAGGCCACAGAAGATCAGGGTACAACTCAATATAGGGTGCTTTGATGATAAATTCAGGACTTTTCAGATAAATGTGACTGATTTTGATATGAGGCAGAGGCAACCATTCTAATGAAATTTTGTTTACTGAAATTTCTCCAGGGGCATTAGACGTGATTATCTTTTTTATTTTTCTCTGTACTTCGGGTTGTTCCAATAATTGCGGAAGTAAGATGGCTGCGGCAAGAAACAGGGTAAAAAGCAGGAGGCATAATAGCCTGACTTTTCTTGATGGAAGAATCATTTAGGTTTATTGAAACATACGATTGAAAGATAACAGCAATCAATCATGCCTTTCCTCAGAATTTTGAAACCCTCAATTCACATACAAGAGCCTCAAGGTTTGCAATTTCTTTGAAATAGCCACTGTGAAGTAAAGTTTCAAGGTTTTTAAGTGCAGGTTTTATAAAAGGCTCAAAAAAATTACGCTTCCTTACGACAGTAAGAAATCCATATGCCCCAAGGGCCTGAAGCATCCTTAAAAGGGCAATTACATGAAATTCTGCAAGCAATTCCTCCCTGTCTGCCCTTATTCCTTGACGGGCAAGATAATGTTCATGAATGAAATACTCAACAAGCCTGACACGAATATTTTCAGGAAGATCCATGTATGGGTCATAAACTAGTGATGCCAGATCATAGCCCCAGTAACCTATACGTGCCCCCTGAAAGTCAATAATATATAGTTTGCCGTCTTTAATCATCAGGTTTCTTGACTGAAAATCCCTGTGCATCAGGCACTTTTTACTCCTGAACCCGTCCAGAAGGAGGCAAATCTTTTTAAGTTCTTTTTTGATAGATTCATCCACGGCAACCCTGCATTTGTTCTTTACAAATGCATCCGTGAAGTAAAGGGCTTCTCTTTCATAGGCAAATTGGGAGGTGTATTCCGGTGTATCAAAACACCAGTCAGTATTAAAATTTTCCGTTCCCCTCTGCTGTAACAAGTCCAGAATTTCAAGTGCCTTTTTATAAAGTGATTCAAGCCTGTCCCACTCTTTTTCCTTTTTAAGAGTTATGGCAATGTCATAAAACAGGGTATCACCCAGGTCCTGAACTGTTACAGTGCCTGTTGAAACATCAAAATCATAAATTTCAGGCACAGGTACACCTGAATTATGCAGATGCCTGCCTATGCTGAAAAAGGCATCTGCCTCGGCACGCCCGGTGCTAGAAGCGGATGGAATAATAGTCACTGCTTCTTGCCCGTCAACTGTTGCACGCCTGAATATCCTGTCAGAGCCGTCAGCACTGATGGTTGACATATAATATCCCTTCCTCATGCACGAAAAAAGCCGCAGAGCTTATCCCTGCGGCTGTCATGAAAAAAGATAATTTTTCTGGTCTCAGGATGCGCTTTCCATCAACCTGCTTCCGGGTTTAAACTTCACAACCTTGCGTGCAGGTATCTCAATGGCCTCACCGGTTTTAGGATGGCGGCCAGTGCGAGCCTTTCTTTCTGAGACATAAAAAGAACCGAATCCAACCAGTGTTACCTTGTCTCCAGCGCTCATGGCCTCTTCAATGGCCTCGATGAAACCATTAACTGCCTTGTCCGCGGCACTTTTTGAGATACCTGCTGCCTTAGCCACATGTTCCACAAGCTGTCCCTTGTTCATTTAAACCCTCCCTAAAATAATTTGATTACTTAATTGGCAATCATTAGTGTTGTTTCAGGCTGTTAATGGCCCTGCTGAAAGTTCCAGATGGCCAAAACCTGAGTCTGACATAATGGTTCTGATTTCTGGGAAAAGTGTTTCTAATTCTGCCCTTGATATATCAGGTGCAAGAAGTCTTGCACGTCTGGTGCCAATTTTGAATCTGGTATTCTTTAATCCCTTTTGAGACAGCATGGTCTCAATCCCAGCTACGAGCTGCAGCTCCCTTTGAGTGATATGTCTGCCTGTTTCAATACGAGTTGCAAGACACGACTGGTTTACTGCTACAGCCCGTGTTTCCTGCATTTTAAGATAGCTTAAATGTGCTATATCCTTCTTGTCAAGCCCGAATTGTGCAAGAGGTGTAATTATTCCAAGTTCATTTATGGCCTGCAGTCCAGGACGGTCTGAATTAAGGTCATCTGACTGGGTACCATCCATGAGGAGCGCAATCCCGAGGTTTGAGATGTGCTGCAATATATTTTTATACATGAAGGATTTACAGAAATAGCAGCGCTTCTCCGTGTTTCTGATAATTTCAGGATGATGAAACGGGTTCCACTCAAGATGAAGCAGAGAGGCATTGAGCCTGTCTGCCATAATAACGGCAGCGTTCCTGTCATCAGGGTGAACAAATGGAGAGACTGCATGCACTGCATGTACAGGCACCCTGCAGTGTTGTATCGTTGCATCAAGGAGGAATGAGCTGTCACTACCCCCGGAAAATGCAATGGCTGCAGGATGCCTCAGAGAGGAAAGATACCTGCACAGTTCATTGTACTTGTTCAGGGCTGATGAACTGTGATCATCATGTTTGAATGGCATTCAGCAGAAGCTTTGTTGCTATTTTTCTGCTGGTCCAGGCAGCAGTTCCTGGGGTTCTCCCAGCAGGAAACTTCCCTTGTTGATCCACTCTTTAAGGGTCTCTGCTATCTCCCTTGCACGGACGTAGCTTGAAAGGGGAGCAGTTTTCACCTTTTTGCCGTTAAGTGTGATATGACCGCTTCTTAACTGGGCATAGGTCACCTCGGCAAGGCTCTCACCCTTGCCCTTGGGATAGCCTTCGCCGTAATCTACCACCTGGGTTACAATCTCTTCATCGGATATTCCTGTTCTCATGGCAATCTCCTCATTAAGAACAGGGATAGGCACACCAATACCTACTGCCAGGGAGCAGCCATATCCAAGAAGGCTTACTCCGCGAAGGAATCTGGCATTCATCTGCTTCATATCACCGGTGACCATAAGGGTCCCTGCGGGAGTCCTTGGAATACCCCTGTCTGTTCTGGAAGCATTGGGGTTGTGCTGGGTTCCCTCACATATAACGTATCCGGGCGCACCGCCAATAAAGATTCTGGTGCCGGTACCTATTGTCTGGTACAGGGGATCATTAAAGAGCGGGCTTAACTGGCCGGCTGTGCAGTAGTTGGCATTACCTGCATTGGGCTTCAGGGTTCCCATGTATGTATAGACGGTTTTCTTGGTAAGATTGACCGCACAGTTATAATTTTGATAGACATTTCTTGGGTTTACCAGTCTCGCGTATGGCAGGTCCGATAACCTTACAGTTTTTTCATAAAATTTCCTGGGATAACAGTGGGTACCGTAAGACTCGGCCCTGAGCCGTACGGGCTTTCCGGCAACAAGATCCTGGATGACATGACCGCCGCCATAGAGGAATTCTCCAGGATAGATGATGTTTAGAGGATCGTTTTCCGTGGGTTCAGTGGCTCCGATGTAGAGGTCCACCGCAGCAATTCCTGCATAACAGGGTACGTCGTTCAACCACACCCTTGATGCCTTGATACCTGGAACCGAATGGCCGAAATTTATAAACGCCCCGGAAGAACACATTGGGGAGAAGGTGCCGGTTGTAACAACATCTACCTTTTTTGCCGCCTTTTCAGGACCTTCATCCTTGACTATGCCGATCATCTCCTCGGCTGTAACCACAACTGCCTTGCCAGACTTTATCTTTGCATTTATCTCCTGAAAAGTCTTGTTTACCTTGTATTTGCTCATGTATTCACCCGGCACTTTTTAAGTCTATACAAAAAAATCAATCAAGGACGGATACCACCCTGTGGCCCAACTCTTCAACCGCCCCTACTATTGGTTTAAGATCGCATCTGTCAAGTCTGATGTAATGTATTTTTTTGCGGGAAGTTGGCGCATCTACACCAACACTTACAATATTACCGCCCAGCTCCCGAATGACCCTGATGACATCGTCGATATTACCTTTCTTCTCGTCAATCACCACATCAAGCCTGGAGCTGTCTTCAAGCAGACCGAGAAACTCTATAAACGCCCCCAGGATGTCGGTAATGGTAATTATCCCAACCAGTTTCCTCTTCTCCATCACCGGCAGACCGCCGATCTTGTAATTGTGGATGAGACGGGCTGCTGAATCAATACTTGAATTCGGGTCAATGGTGATAGGGTTTACTATCATGACATCTTCAAGATTGAGATCATCCATCATGGCAGGAAACAGGTACTGCCTGAGATTGCTCTCGGTAACCAGCCCCTCCATGACATCTCCCTTTACTACCGGGATGTGTCTGATGGAATGTTTGTGCATCAGGGCAATGGCATCCCTGACAGAGGCTTCAGGACCTATTGTAATAAGGTCTGTTATCATCCAGTTTTTTACTTTCATTACCTTCCTCCCCCGGTATGAATGGTGCCTGACTCCCTGAAATCCGCTTTATATAAACACTCAAGAACCATCCATAATAAAGTCACTGAATAGATACATTTATATTTTAATACATCCCCGGTTGCAAGGGAGATGACATTGTCCTGGATTGAGCGATAGTCGGATTTGCTGCAGATCCGCGAAAGAGGAATTTTCATAATAGTCGGCTATATGGGAATTCCTCTGACAAAGGAGATGCAGTGAATCCGGCAATCCCGAAGGGTTTCAAAATTGGAAAGCTATAATCAATATAACGCCTTTTAATTTCATGAGAAAAATGATTTTCCGCATTTTGAAACGCTCAATTTAGGATAGTATAACATTTAGCAGCAGTACATAAGTTGATGTTTACGTCATTTTTTGCCTGTGCATATACCTTAATCTCAATGCATTTGAAACCACTGTTACAGAACTCATTGCCATTGCGGCTGCGGCAAATACAGGGGAAAGCCTTATCCCCCAAACAGGATAAAATACGCCTGCGGCCACTGGTATTGCAAAAATATTATAAGCGAATGCCCAGAAGAGATTCTGTTTTATTACCCTTAAAGTAGCCCTGACAATATCAATAGCCTCAGGCACTGCCCGTAAATCATCGCGCATGAGTGCTATGTCTGCAGAGTCCATGGCAATATCTGTTCCGCTGCTCATGGCAATTCCTACGTCAGCCTGTACAAGTGCCGGGGCATCATTGACACCATCTCCAATCATTGCCACACTTTCACCCTGTTCCTGAAGCTTCCCTATATGCCTTGCCTTGTCCTGAGGTAGTACAGACGCTTCAAAACCTTGAAGCCCCAGTTTTTCCGCAACTGCAGCGGCAGTAATGGTGTTGTCACCTGTAAGCATCATGACCTTTATACCCCTTTCCTTAAGGGCAGTAACTGCCTCATGTGCCTCAGGGCGTATAGTATCTGACAATGCAACAAGTCCTGCAATATCTCCATCAATGGCAATACAGATAATGGTGTTACCCCTGCCTGAAAGTTGTTGAAGAACGTCATCCGCCTTTGAAACGTCAATCCCAGCCTCCTTTAGAAATCTGGGTGTCCCTGCCAGGATGTCATTACCTTTTTGGGTGCCACTCTTGGGGCTTATTATGACCTTTCCCCTGAGGCCACGGCCAGGTACAGCCCTGAACTCCTGAACAGTGGCAGGTGTTATATCTGATTCTTCAGCCTTGTCTATTATTGCCCGTGCCAGTGGATGTTCAGACAGGGCCTCCAGAGCATAGGCAGCCCTTAAAATAGTGGTTTCATCATAGTCATCAAGAGGCACGATGTCACTGACAGAGGGTGTTCCCATGGTAAGAGTGCCTGTCTTATCAAATACAGCAACGGTAATGGAAGATGCCTGCTCAACCGCGCGGGCATTTTTTATAAGTATGCCACGTTCAGCTCCCCGTCCGGTTCCAGCCATGATTGCAGCTGGTGTTGCAAGCCCCATGGCACATGGACATGCAATAACCATTACAGTAACAAATGTTATCAATGCGTTTGTTACTCTGGGTTCCGGGCCTGTCATGAACCAAACAAGCCCGGCTATGATGGCAACGCAAATTACAATAGGCACAAAAACTGCTGCCACTCTGTCTGCAAGACGCTGTATGGAGGCCTTGGAGCCCTGCGCCTCCTGGACCACCCGCACAATCTGGGCAAGCACCGTCTCTGAACCAACCTTTTCAGCGCGTATTGTAAAAACACCCCACAGGTTGATAGTGCCAGCTATCACGTTGCTGCCAGGCCCTTTCTCAACCGGGGCTGATTCGCCGGTAAGCATTGATTCATCTACTTCACTTGTGCCTTCAATAATTTTACCATCCACTGGTACAGATTGTGATGGACCAACCCTTATTATATCCCCCGGCCTTACTTCTGAAACGGGTACCTCCTTGGGTATCCCTTCATAAATAACCGTGGCCACAGACGGTGTAAGTGTCAGGAGCCTGGCAATGGCTCCTGCTGCCCGGTCACGTGCTCGCCGTTCAAGCATACGCCCCATGAGCACAAAGACAATTATCATTGATGCAGAGTCATAATAGAGATGCAGGGACAAGCCGGCATTACGAAAAACATTTGGGAAAAGTGTTACAAAAAAAGAATACGAAAAGGCTGACAGGGTCCCCACAGAGACCAGGGTATTCATGTCAACACTCCGGTGCCGTGCGGCAAACCAGGCATTTCTTAAAAAGGGCCATCCTACCCAGAACTGCACAACAGAGGTGAGAACCATAAGTGCCCATGCCCTGGACTCCCATGATAATTTTTCTACAAAGGGGAAAATACCAGGCATTGAGAGCACAAAGATTGGCACAGCCAATATTATACCGATTGCGAGCCTGCGTTTAAGGTCAACAAGCTCCTCAGAAGCAGCAGGAGCTGGTCCTCCGGCTTCACTGTACTCTGTTTTCGCTGAGCCACCTTCCAGGGGAGATGCCCTGTAACCTGCGGATATTACGGCATTGACCAGATTTTTAATGTCTGTAATACTTGGGTCAAATTTTACAATTCCCTGGGAAGTTGCCAGGTTTACAGATGCCTCTGCAACACCGGGCATTTCAGAAAGGGCCTTTTCAACACGGGAGGCACACGCTGCACAGCTCATTCCCTGTATATCCAGCACAACAGATGCAAGCCTTTTCTGGTGTAGAGAATGGTCAAATTCTGCGCCGTAACCAAGTGCCTTGATCGCATCAATCAGGTCCTGAGGAATAATGACAGAAGAATCAAATGAAACAACCGCAATGGATGCGGCCAAATTCACTGAGGCATCTACAACACCAGGAAGTTTTTTGAGAGCTTCTTCCACCTTTGATGCGCATACAGCGCATGACAGACCTGAAAGCTTGATTACAATCTTGGTATGTGGCATGAGTATTTCCTCTTGAAACGGGCCAACAAAAAAGACCGCCAGCAGGCGGTCTTAAAAAATGTTCTACTTCCAGTTGTGACAGTTCAGCTGCTTAGCCTAAATTACGGATATACACTGAATATGGTCATTATAAGACAGTATGCCTGATTTACAGCTCATACAGGGTGTCGTCAACGCCGGGACGCATGTATTTCTTTCTGAAGCCCTTGAGTCCCTTGCCCTTTCCCATCTGTTTGAAAAGATCATCTCCATCAAGCAGGTCACCCATCTCTTCCTCGATCTTGTCCGGATCTTCCCCTGCCTCCATCCTGCTTATTGCCTCTTCCATGGGGCCGCCAATCTCAAGCCCTGTGGCAGACATGAGCTTTCTCATCATGGCTGCTGCCTGGCGCGGGTCATCCTCATCTATGTTTTCAAACTCAGAGGCCATAGACATCATGGCCTGTTCCAGTTTGCTCTCGTCAATATCAGGCATGAAGTCGTCATCTTCTTCCTGCCGGTTTTTTGATATGGCAAAAATGGAGACCTGGCGTTCCAGCTTTTCTCTGCCGCACTTGGGGCAATCCGGTTGTTTTTCCGTGTTTATGCGCTTTGACAGAAAGTTAAATATCATGTGGCAGTCGGGACAGTAAAATTCATAAACTGGCATGACTCTTCCCTCCTTCCATTCTACATTTCAAATTTTTCACCAAGATACACCCTTCTTGCAACCTCACTTGCTGCAATCTCTTCAGGGGTGCCTGATTCTATAACATGACCGTCACTGACTATGTAGGCACGCTCACAGACAGTAAGGGTCTCTCGTACATTATGGTCAGAGATAAATATTCCCATTCCCCTATTTCTGAGGTCCTTTATAATATCCTGAAGATCAGCGATGGAAAGTGGATCAACACCGGCAAAAGGCTCATCCAGCAGTATAAACCGTGGATCAGTTGCAAGGGCACGCATTACTTCAACCCTTCGACGCTCTCCACCAGAAAGGACCTCAGCCTTGCGATCAGCCAGGCGAGTAAGCCCCATATCTTCTAGGAGCTCTGCCGTGCGTTCCTCAATCTCTGCCTTGGACAGCCCCTTTGCCTCAAGCACAAGCCTGACATTATCAGCCACTGAAAGCCGTCTGAATACAGATGCCTCCTGTGGAAGGTATGTAATGCCCTTCCTTGCCCTGAGATGCATGGGAAGAGAGGTGATGTCTTCATCGTCCAGCAGTATGGTGCCCTCATCAGGTTTGATTAGACCTGCTATCATATAAAAAGTAGTGGTCTTTCCTGCACCGTTTGGTCCAAGGAGACCTATAATTGAAGATGTGTGAAGTTCAAGGCTTACCCCATCAACGACCGGCCTTCCCCGGTATCTCTTTATCAGCTTCAGGGCTTTAATGCAGGACATGGCTAATTAACTCTGCCTAATCTGAATAAACTGTGGCTTCAACCTTCTGGTTCTGGGAGCCCTGAACCACGCTCCGGTCCTCATTGATATACATGGTGATAACGCTTCCCTTGATGCGGTTTGAACCCTCCCAGACCTGTGCATCCCCTGTGAGAATCAATTTTTCAGAATTTTTGTCATAAACTGCCTCTTTGCAAGTACCGACCTTCTTTCCCTGGATTATCTTGACGTGGCCTGTTGCAATCAGTTTTTTCAGACGGCGGCGCTTTTTGTTATCAGCATCCTGTTTGTTATCACTATTAATGGTATCCTGCTTTGAATAAATCACCTCCAGACGATCGGAGTTGATTGTAAGGTCTCCCTTTACAGCAACAACATTTCCCTTGAATACAACCTTTCCTGCCTTGTCAACGGCCTCCATGCTGTCACTTTTAATATGAATAGGCTGTTTGGAGGTGGTTGGTGCTGCAGACGCAAATGTTGTAATAAATAATGAAAAAAGTGTTGCTGTGAACACAAATAGACCTGTGAGGCAAAGATATTTATTGAAATGTTTCATCTTGACTCCGCTTGGTAAAGTAAAAAGAAAAAATACATAAGATTAGGAAATTTCTGAATCAGGTATTATACTTTCCTGGTCTTTAAGCACAATAAGTCCTGTATCCACATAGTACTTCATCTTCTTTGCATTTATAACCAGTCCGTCCTGTTCCCGCCTAACCACAACAGGTTTATCACTCCAGATAATCTGCTTCTTCTGATCATAGTTCAGAACATCAGCATAAAGGCGTTCACCCGATTCAAATTTTACAATTACATGCTTTTTAAGGGTAATAAGTTCATTTGCCCTGTCATAGCTCCCCTCATCTGCAACTATATCGGTATTGGTTCCATTCTTCTTGACCAGTGTAATCTTTACCTGCTCAAGGTCCATGATATCACTGTTTTCATAGAGTCCTGCACGCCCGGCCCTGACAGTCCACTTTGTGCCCTCAGGGGTCAACCTGGAATATTTTACCTTCTCAAGTGTGAGGTCAGCCTTTACGTTCTTGAACTGTTCTTTCCAGATATCAGGTATCTGTTCCTGTTGTGACAATACAAATTTCCATACAACAATCCCTGATATCAGGAGCACTGCCACAAGTAGAAGTGCTCCCCGTAATTTACTGTTCTTAATCATTTAGATGTTTGGAGGCTTAACTGCATCAATTCCCGAAAAGTCCCTTTAAAGTATTTTCAAGCAACTGTTTTTCAGGGGCTTTCTGTGTGGTGTCTGTATCCTTGCCCTCCGCAGCTGTGCCTTTATCATCCTTCTTGTCAGGGCTTCCAAACAGCTTGTCTGTCAAAAACCTGGTCGCCTGTTGGGTTACTGCCCCCTTATCAAGAGTTATTCTTGGGCTGGACCAGGTTCCGGTTACCATGAGTGGAAGTTTGCTCCAACCGCGATCATCCTTTGCAGGGGCAACAAACTGCCCGGCAGGTATCTTTGATGCCAGCTCAGGAGAAAGTACTGAGTTCAAGTGGATGTTCATGTCCCCGTCAAGAGAAACAGTTCCTTCAGGTGCCAGGTCTATGTTTGAGGATGTAAATTTTCCTTTGAACAGCACCTTTCCAGCCTCAACAATAAAATCTCCTGCGGCATTCTGTATATCAATGTTTTTGAGATAAGAGTTAAGACCAAGAAATGATATAAGGCCTGAAACAACCCCGGTGTTTGCAAGCTGACCATTAAGAAGTGTCCAGTCACCTTTAAGCCAGAGATTCTTTTTTATATCAGAAACGGCAATGCCGGCACCCTTGAAGTTTCCTTTAAGGTCAAGTATTCCGCTGGCCGCCTTGCTCATGGAGGGTGATGCATATGAGAGCACCTTCTGAACCAGAACACTAGAGACCTTGAAGTCCCCGTCATACCTGTATCCTTTAACACCCAGGTCAACATTGACATTTTTCTCAATCTTACCCTCTGCAACCATGGCTGTCTGGGTAATGTGAAGCTTGTTGTTCCTGAGGGTATAGTTCAGACGAACATCCCTCATTGGTACATTATGGTACTTTAGAAGGGCAACATATACGGAGCCAGACGCATTTACCGGTATGTTCAGGGGGGCGGGCTCTGAGGCAGCACCGCTTTGCCCAGATCCTTTTTCTTTTCCGCCTGAGGCGCTTCCGGCTTCAGCCTTTTCTGCCTGCACGGCTTTATTCCCTGACCCGGTCTCTGGCTTGGCCTCCTTTTCCATCTTTGCCAATATGGCATCGAGATCAATCTCCTGGGAGGTCATCTTGGTCTTTACCACCACAGGCTTTGAGTAGATCTTTTCAGCAACCAGTTCTGTATCAATTACAGAATTGTCCAGACTGAGCGCAAGTCCACTGCTCTTTACAGTATCACCTGCCAGGGTGATACTGCCGTTTATACCAGCAGGAATGCCCTGGGCATTAACAGTAACATTGTTAAAGATGAGGCTTGCCTGCTTGAGAAGTTTTGCTCCATTACTTGCCTTGCCTTGGACCCTGATTGTTCCAGCAATCTTGCCTTGCGGTTTGAACTTCTGTGCCTTTGCCGCATAAACAGCAGGAAGGGCATTTACCATATCTCCAGGACTCTGCTCAGGCAGTGAAATGTCAAGTGCCAGCACAGGCTGGGTATTGAGCCCTGAAACATGTCCCTTTGCATTGACCTTGATACCATCAAGATCAAGTTTGCTGCTGTTAATTGTGACAGTGCCCTTTTGTGCATTAAAGATGATGTCATAATAAAGGGCAGCAGAGACATTTTTTAGAGATGCTTCAGGCAGGTCTGAAGGGGTGAAGCTGATATTTTCAACCTGAAGATTTCCTGAACTGTTTATAACGCCAGCGGAAAATTTTACATTTACATCACTTTGAAACCGGGCACTGTCCAGTTTCCCGGGAATGGATGCAGCAAAATAGGGGGCAAAATCGGTAATTGAAAGCCCTGATATCTCAATCCTCATGTCTGCATCAGGCCCCTGGATGTTTAAAGAACCCTCTGCCTTTATGTTCCCCTGGTTAAGCATGGTTTCAAGCTTTACAGGAAACGGGTCATTCAATGAGAAATCATTTACCTTCAGGTCCAGGTCAGAAAGTGTTGTCTCAACAACCTTTCCGCCAGGTGCTGCATGGTCTGTAAATATGACCTTTCCATCACTTATATTGATGTTTGAAACCGCTATGGCAAGGCTTCTATCGGTTTTTTCTGTATTTTCAGCCGGGGCAGGGGAGGGTGCAGGATTATTTTTCTCAGAAACATTTTCTCCTGCATGGGCAACGGCCACAAGCCCTGTGTCAGCCGTCCTGCCCGTGCCCTGATCATCCTTCTGTTCAAGAAGGTCGCTGAAGTTGAAGCTGCCGTCGCTGTTTCTGATGACATGAATCTCTGGGGAGACAATTGTAACCTCACCAACCTGGACCTTGCCATGAAGCAGCGGAAGCAGATCGTAGTGCAGCCTTGCAGCCTGACAGGAGACAAATGGCCTGTCTCCCTCTTTATTCATGATTTTTAACCCCTTAAGCTCAATCCCGGAGAATATGCTGATACTTACATCACTTAATGTTACCTCACGATGCAGGGCCTTGTTTGCAATTGGGAGCACAGTCTCCTTTACCCTTTCAGGTGTGACAAGGGTTTTAACAAGTATAACTCCGGCAATAATGAAAATAACCACTAATCCCGTGATTATAGCTATAAATTTGGTAAGTCCCTTCATGATCATTCTCCTTGAGTGATGTTAAGGGTTATGGAATCAGCGTTATTTGTTCAACTCTGTCTGTCTTGAAGCATGTCAACTATTTCCTCAGCAATGCCAATGTATGAGGCAGGTGTCATGTCAAGCAGTCTCTTTTTGTCTTCTTCTGGAAGCTCCAGGGTTTCAATAAATTCTCTGATTGTATCCCTGGTAATGCTCTGTCCCCTGGTAAGGGCCTTGAGTTTTTCATAGGGTTTTTCAATACCAGCCTTACGCATTACAGTCTGAATGGGTTCAGCCAGAACCTCCCACGCGTTTTCAAGATCCTGGGCTATAACATGATCATTAAGTTTCAGTTTGCCAAGACCCTTAAGGGTGGATTGATAGGCAATGATGCTGTACCCAAAGCCTACGCCCATGTTCCTGAGAACCGTAGAATCGCTCAAATCCCTTTGAAGCCTTGAGACCTGGAGCTTTGAGGCAAGATGTTCAAGGATGCTGTTGGCAAGACCGATATTCCCCTCTGAATTTTCAAAATCAATTGGGTTTACCTTGTGCGGCATGGTGGATGAGCCCACCTCTCCCTTAACTGTCTTCTGCCCAAAATATGCCATTGAAATATACGTCCAGATGTCACGATCAAGGTCAAGAAGGACATTGTTGAACCTGCAGATTGCGTGAAACAGTTCAGCCATGTAGTCATGGGGCTCTATCTGGGTGGTAAAGATATTTTGTTTTAACCCAAGTTTTTCCTCAATTATCCTCCTGGAAAATGCAAGCCAGTCAACTTCAGGATATGCTGCGGTATGTGCATTGAAATTTCCCACTGCACCGTTCAGTTTTCCAAGAAGCTCTACTGCTTTGATCTTCTGCTGCTGCCTCCTCAGCCTGTCAACAAATACGGCAATCTCCTTGCCCACAGTGGTTGGGGATGCAGGCTGTCCATGGGTTCTTGCAAGCATGGGTACAGACTTCCACTCGTTGGCAAGCCCGGTTAATTTGTCTATGAGATTGTCCTGAAACGGAAACATTACCTCAAGGCCGCTTTTTAGCATCAAGGCATGGGAGAGGTTATTTATATCTTCTGATGTGCAGGCAAAATGCATAAATTCAGATAGCTGCTCAAGGCTCGTCCCCGCTGTCTTCTCCTTCAGGTAATACTCAACAGCCTTCACATCGTGGTTGGTTGTGCGCTCAATGGCCTTTACCTTCTCTGCCTCTTCAGGGGTAAAATTCTCAACAATATCAGAAAGAAACTTCTGCTCATCAGAAGAAAGCTCCCTGCACTGCGGGATTTTCGGTTCAGCACCAAGTTCAATCAGCCACAGAATCTCTATATGGATTCTGTTTTTTATCAAGGCAAATTCTGAAAAACAGTGTGTCAGGTCTTTAACTTTTGAGGCGTAACGACCGTCTATGGGGCTAACTGCTGTAATCATTTGGAACTCCGCTATATTTAAGGAAATTTGTTAGTAACTATTCAGCGCATTAACTTTAATAAGGTTGGTAAATGGCCTTGTTTTTCCGTTCCGGTGAATAATTTCTTGTTTTTCTAAGGCTCGCTACGCCAAAATCGCGAAACTCGCTCGTGCCTCGCTCAGACAGACGCGATTTTTTGGCTGCGCTTCGCCAAGAAAAACTACGAAATTCTTCAGAGTCACTCCAAAACAAGACCATTTACCACACTGAATAGATACATTTGTTATAGGATAATGGATTTGTTGTCTGGATGCTTAGTCCAGCTCCAGGCAATACGGTTGAAAAATGTGATACGAATGCACGTGACAATAGAAAACGATGCTGGCGTGAGAGATACAAGCCTTTACCTCACCCCCGGAATTCAGGCTGAAAGTATAACTGTACAGCACTTCTTGTCAATAAAGTAAAGGCTCTATTGAACTGGCCCGGTAAAGGTTCAATGGAACGATCATTTTGATACCGGAATTTACTTAATTTGAACCTGAACGATCTTCCTGATCTTCAGCATAATCAACACAGGCTTCATACTCGGCACGAATGATTCTTCTTCCCATCTTCTCAACCCTGGAGCAGTACTTGTCAATTACAGGGTGATTTTGCCGCAATTTGGCAAGTTTTTCCTTTTCAGGGGGAAGCAGTTCCTTGTACGCCTGAAGTCTGTTGCCAAACCTTGTTATCAAAAGAGAGGAAACAACCAGTACACCAAGTGCCCAGTCAACCAGGTGAGGATCGAGCTTGGTATCAACATACATTACATAGGCACCCACTCCTATGGCGCCAATGGCAATAACGAAAAACAGGGAAAACCAGAAACTTTGACTCTTTCTGTTATGAAAGATATCCGGATCAGGGCTTCTGGAAATGTTAACTTTCATGCAATACTCCCAAAAAATATTACGAACAATAACCAACAAAATACATTTCATGCAATTTTAGTAACGGTCAGACCAATAGTCAAACAGGACGAGAAATCCATTGGTTCAGGTATTGCCCTGAACGGATTTAATGATGATTTTAATAGATGTGGTTTAAAAGAAAATTTTATTCAGGCCTAAGTTGTGTGATTGCCAGATTTGCTGCATATCCGCGAAAGAGGGTTTCCCACTATAGTAGGCTATGTGGGAAGGCCGATGACAAAGGAGATGCAGTGAAGCTGGCAATTCCGAAGGGTTTCAAAATTGGAAAGCTATAATCAATATAACTCCTTTTAATTTCATGGGAAAATAATTTTCCGCATTTTGAAACGCTCAACTTAGGTCAGGGAAAGTGAGGTCTTACACATGTCAAAGGAGGTAAAGGAGCTTGTTGAAAAATACCGCCCGGGCCTGTCCATAGGCGAGTATGGAGACATCTTTACTGATACTACCGAGTTCATGAAGATTGAGTCAGGGGATGTCGTAAAGCTTGACGGTCTCCATTATCTTGTCATCCGGGACGAGGCTGAACGGAGCTTTGGAATAGAAGATCCCAAGTACTGGGTTAAGCGGTGCATGGTGCTTGAAACAGGAGAACGCAAGATCCTGAAACTTGTCTTTCATGAACGCTTTACATTACCCCTTGGCGAGTTGAAAATTGAATGCTACCGCAGCCCCGAAAAGGAATCGCGGATACTGGACCTTGTCAGGGGTGACCGCCGGTTCATGCAGGGTGTAACGGTCAGGGATATAAAGGGCAACCCGGTAAGGATCCTTGAGGTTGTAAAGGGTAAACGCCTCGACAACTGGGTATCTGCCATTGAAGCAGACCACAGGACATATTTTTTTGAGCTTTTCCCTGAAATCCTTGACAAATTTATTGCGTCCTGCAGGGCAATCCAGTTTTTACACAACCACTCCGAGATTCACGGTGACATAAGGAGAGATCATCTCTGGATAGAACACAAGAGCGGCCTATACAGATGGATTGATTTTGACTATACTTATGATTTTGAGGAAAATCCCTTCGGGCTTGATCTTTTTGGACTTGGTAGTCTGCTGCTTTTCCTTAGTGGAAAGGGCCTCTACACCATGCATACCCTGGAGGAACGGGGCATTCCTGCAGAGAATATAGACTCAATCAAGCCCGGTGATTTCTCTCTGCTTTACCGGAACCGGATTGTCAATCTCAAAAAGCTGCTTCCGTGGATTCCCACTGAACTTAACTCTATTCTTATGCATTTTTCCACATCAGCAGAGGTCTTTTATGAGACAGTGGAAGAGTTCCTGAATGATCTTGAGCCATGTATTGATTTGATACATAAAGGCTGAGATAAAATGGTTCGCAGGGCAAGAAAATGATGATTTGGTTAAATAGCAGGAGGTAATCATGGGATATAATGTAAAAAATATTCTTGTTGCAATTGATGATTCTGAAAATGCAATGCGGGCTGTGAAGTATGTAGGCACCATTGTGGGCACATCACAAGGATTTGCTGTAACGCTTCTGAATATTGTCCGCTATCCTTCAAGAGATCACTTCCCGGACAGTTCCCAGTGGGAGGAGGCATGCGTGAAATTTGAGCAGAAGGGCAAGGATGCCCTTGAGCAGGCTGTTAAGGAGCTGGTTGCCTGCGGGCTTGACAGGAGTGCAATCAACACAAGGATTGTCAAATCCCATGGCACAAGCATAGCTTCAGAGATAATGAAAGTACAACAGGAAGGAGGCTTTGGCACTGTGGCACTTGGAAGGCGCGGGGTTACAAAGCAGGAGGAGTTTCTGTTTGGCAGCGTTTCAAACAAGGTTGTGCACTACGCAAAGGACTGCACGGTATGGGTGGTAGAGTAGGGTTGTTTAATGGCGTCACAGAAAAACAATTTTAAATCCAGGAACACACTAGAAAAGGCACTTGAAGATTCATCCTTGAAACGGCATTACCTTAAAGAGGCAGAAAAACTCTTTATGGGGCCCAAGGGCAAACCTGAGCATGAAAATGATCTCAGAAAGCTTGAAAACTCCTTTGGGAAAAAGAGCTTCAGCCGAAATGCCGCGGAGTATGTAAAAAAATATGGGCTTCCGGACAAGTGGAGCACATTGATTATGCTCCTTGAGCTTAAAGACCGGCCAGACCTTGTATGTGATGTAATTGACCGGCTTGTTGAGCTTGTTTCAGAGCAGCCCCCTTCATCGTCAGAGCTAAGGGGACTTGAAAGCCGACTTAAAATCATGAAGATGACAGAGTCGGACCCTGACGTTCAGGAAGCGGCAGGAGAGGCACTTTCCCGTTTATGATAGAAGAAGAAAATCTGTCTTCTGAACACTGGAACCTTCTCCTTGATGACTTCATGGCCCACATGTCAGTTGAGCGCGGAGCCTCTTTGCACACACTTGACGGCTATAGCCGGGATATAATGAATTTTCTGGCCCTGATGACATCAAGGGGCATAGAAAGGCCGGAAGAGGTAAAGCCGGTTCACATACTTGACTGGTTAAGCAGGCTCAGAAAAGACGGCATAAGCCCATCATCTGCCACCAGGAAGCTTTCAGCACTCCGGAGTTTTTTCCGTTTTCTTGTAAAAGAGTACGGGCTTGAATCAAGCCCAACATCCCTTATAAACAACCCACGTTCCGGTCGTACCCTTCCTGTGGTATTATCTGTTAAGCAGATAGAGAGCATCCTTGAGCAGCCTGATACTTCAAAGCCGCGCGGATTAAGAGACAGGACCCTGCTTGAAATTACCTATGCCTGCGGACTAAGGGCATCAGAGGCCGTGACCCTCACACTTGATTCCATTGATATGGAATTGGGATACCTTAGAATCAGAGGAAAGGGTAACAGGGAGCGGGTAGTGCCTGCAGGCGCTGTGGCAATGGACTGGATTCAGACATATCTTCAAAAGGGACACGGCAAGTTATGCGGGAAGAAGCTCAGCCATTACCTGTTCCCGGCAAGGGGTGGCAGGCACATGAGCAGGCAGCGTTTCTGGCAGATATTAAGGCAATATGCGGTTGCAGCAGGCATTGAGAAGGGAGTTTATCCACACGCGCTCAGACACTCCTTTGCAACTCATCTTCTTGAAGGCGGTGCAGACCTGCGGACTGTACAGGTTCTGCTTGGCCACAGCAACATCACAACCACACAGATTTATACACACCTGGATATAGGCCGCCTTCGTGCAGTACACAAACAGTTCCACCCAAGGGCATGATGATAACACTCAACGACCATAACAATTCAGAATCCGCAAGTGCCAAAAATGATTTGCCCACCTGGGCATCCAGGCTAAGGGGGTCATTTCTGCCTGTAATCAGGGAGCGTGGAGAGCGCTATGCCAGGGAACGCAGGGTGCATATAAACAGTGCCACTGAAGATAAGATTGCAGCTACTGTTGAGGGCACCATTTCATATAATGTTGAGCTCTTTGTAACAGATAAAGAGGCATCCCGTGACAGGATAAGCACATATTGCGACTGTCCATTTTTCAGGCAGGGCTTTCCATGCAAGCATATCTGGGCAGCAATTCTTGAGGCTGACCGAATTCTGAGCATTAAACGTGCAGAGGCAGGGGAGGGCAGTGCAGCCAGGGATACATCGGCAGATCAGGGCGGGCCTGACAGGAACTGGCGAAATCTCCTGGTTCCTGAACTTTTAGGTAGAGATAAGGAGAATGAAAAGGATTCAGGCTCAGGCAACTTTATTCCTGTGTACAAACTCATGGTGGAAGAGCACGGTGTTATTCTCTCCGTTGTTGAAAAATATGTGAAAAAAGACGGGACCCTTGGAAGAAAGCGAAAGATCTCCTACGCATCTACCGTGCGGGCATCCTTGCCCCGTTCTGACCGCATCCTTCTTGCCCTTGCAGGAGATATTGGCAGAGGCAATGCCAGGTACAGCTATTATGGCACAAATGGCATTAACTATGAAGAGATTCAGCTTAACCAGAAGGAAGATCTTGAGCTTCTCCTTCCCCTCCTTGCTGACTCAGGCCGCTGTATTGTTACACATTGGAGAAAGGGCGTTGTTGCCGATCCACTTGCCCGGGGCGTGCCCTTTAAGGCAACATTCAGGCTGAAGGCGTCAGAGGATGAGTTTGAAAAAGATAACCAGCCGGAAAAGTCCACCAAATCAACTGAGACCAATAAGAAAAAAACAGAAGTTTTAAAAATCCATCCTGTATTCTGCATTGAGGGCAGGGAGCCTTTGAGCCAGGAACAAGAGGAAGGTGATAAATGCATTGACATAGCAGGTGATAACATGGACTGCATTTTTAATACCGAGCCCGTTATGTTTATTGCAGATGGAAGGCTTTATCAGGCAGAAGGGGTCCCTTTCAGCTTTATTAACCAGCTATATCCTCTGAAATTCCTTGAGGTCCCGGCCAGTGAGGTGCGGGAGTTTGTGCAGCAGTCCGATACCTTGAGTCATGCCCCTGAAATTGAACTTCCTGACAATCTTTCCCCTGAACTCCTTGATAATGTTGAGCCAAAACCTGTATTTATCGTTGAGTTTGAAAAGGAACAGGCGTTTGCCACCCTTGTGGTAGATTATGAAGGCCTTGAGATTGACTGGCTTGACAGGAGAACAAGCATCCTTGATCCTGACCGGTGGGTACGAATCCCACGGGATGTGCAGAAGGAACAATCTTTTGTGAAACTTTTGGAAAAATACGGTTTCAGACAGGAAAATAACAGGTTTGTTCGGGATGTTAAGCAGATCTCAACTGCATTGACCGCACTTGGTGATAAGGGGTTTCGTCTTGAGGCAATTAACCGGAAAAAAATTCATACTGGAACTGGCGCAGGGTTTAAAATCAGGAGCGGGGTGGATTGGTTTGACCTTGAAGGTCATATCTCTTTTGGAGATGACATTATTCCCCTTCCCAGGGCAATAAGGGATTTTATAAAGGGAAACCGCACTGTCACCCTTAAAGATGGCAGCGTTGGTATTCTGCCCTGTGAGTGGATGGAGGATAACGCCCCTTTGTTTGAGATGGCCCTGCAGCACGGAAGTGGGAACAAAAAGGGAGCAGGGAAGGCCGGGCTCAGGTTTCCAACAAGCCGGGCACTTCTGGTTGACGCACTGCTTGCCGAGGCTCAGGACGTATCCATAGACAGGGATTTTGAAAAACTTCGCCACGCGCTTAAAAACTTCAGCGGCATAGAAACCCCGCCTGTTCCGCTACAGTTCAAGGGTACTCTCAGAGGTTATCAGAGGGAAGCGCTGGGATGGTTCAATTTCCTTGAAAAATTCAGATTCGGAGGCATTCTTGCCGATGACATGGGCCTTGGAAAGACAGTGCAGGTGCTTGCCTGGCTCTCCCGTCTTGTACCCACCTCTGAAAAACATAAAGATACCAAAGACGATATCCACCAGGAATCCCCGGATGTCAGGCCGTCTCTGATTGTAGTTCCCACCTCCCTTGTATTCAACTGGAAGGCAGAGGCAGGCCGCTTTGTGCCTGACATGAAGGTGATGGTTTATGGCGGAACAGAGCGTGACACACTGCTTGAAAAGCTTGATGAATATCATCTGGTTATTACAACCTATGGCCTCCTGCGCAGGGACATAGAAAAACTTTCAAAGATTGAATTCCAGTATGTAATTCTTGATGAGAGTCAGGCGATAAAGAATCCCATGTCCCTCACATCAAAGGCAGCAAGACTTCTTAAGGCCTCACACAAGCTGTGCCTTACAGGAACCCCGCTTGAAAACAACGTGGGAGAGCTGTGGTCCCAGATGGAGTTTCTTAACCCGGGTATACTTGGTAACAGGGCGGTTTTTGAAAGAAATTTTTTAAAACCCATTGAGCGTAATGATGAAAAGGCTCTTGAGACCCTTAAAACCATAGTAAAGCCGTTTATCCTGAGGCGCACCAAGGAGCTGGTTGCCTCTGAGCTTCCTGAGAAGATGGAGCAGACAGTGATTTGTGCCATGCCTCCTGAACAGATCGAGATATACACAAGGCTGCGGGATCACTACCGCTCTGCCATACTCACCTCTGTCCAGAAAAAGGGAATGGGCAAATCAAAGATCAAGGTGCTTGAGGCGCTCCTGCGGCTCAGGCAGGCAGCAAACCACCCGGCACTGGTAGGGCATCCCGATGCACCTTCGGGGAAATTTTCCGAGCTTATGATGCTTGTGGAAGAGGCAGTAGCAGGCGGACACAAGGCCCTGATCTTCTCTCAATTTACAAGGATGCTTCGCCTTATAACCGAATATCTTGACACCACGGGCATAACCTATGAATACCTTGATGGCAGCGTGCCACAGAAAAAACGTGAGCAAAGGGTTGCTAATTTTCAGCAGAATGATGATGTCAAACTGTTTTTGATAAGCCTTAAGGCAGGTGGCGTAGGGCTTAATCTTACCGCAGCAGATTATGTGTTTATTGTTGATCCCTGGTGGAATCCTGCAGTTGAGCTTCAGGCAGTTGACCGCACCCACAGAATCGGCCAGGACAAACGTGTCTTTACATACCGATTTATTACGGTTGACACAGTAGAGGAAAAGGTCCTGGCGCTGCAGAAGCAGAAGCAGGAACTGGTAACCTCAATTTTGAGTGGAAGTGGAGACATGCTGAAAAACCTGTCATCTGAAGACCTTGAGGTGCTGTTTTCATAAGACAGGTGATGCAAATGGAATCAGATACCTCTCTTTCACCTATACCGGTAGCCCTTTCCCGCTGCAATTCTTATAAGGCCCTCTTTACCGACCAGATTATTAAAACACTCTTCAAAGCAGCAGGGCCGGATTCCCTTAAAAATGTTCACGTGCTGGTCAAACCAAATCTTGTTACCCCAAGGGACCCACTTGCTGCATCAGAACCGGACTTCATTGGTGCCGTGTGCTCATTCCTTGTTGAAATGGGGGCAAAGGTAAAGGTAGGGGATTCTCCGGCATTTGGCTCAGCCAGGCGGGTTGCAATGAAAAGTGGCATCCTTGACGCTCTGAAAGGACTTGATGTGGAGTTTTCAGAGCTTGACAAACCGAAAAATATAAAACTGCCATCAGGAATTTCAGTTGGAATATCGCAAAAGGCACTTGATGCTGATCTTATAATAAACTGCCCGCGGTTTAAGGCGCATGCGCAAGCCGGCATTACCGCTGCTGTAAAAAATTTCTTTGGCTGCGTTACAGGGTTCAGAAAGGCATTTGCACACTGCAAGTATGGAGATGTAGGAACTCTCTTTGAAACCATTTTAACAGAGATCCCTGCGGTACTGCCCCCATCTTTCAGTATTGTTGATGCCATTACTGCAATGGACAGAACAGGTCCATCAGGAGGCCGCCCCTGCCACCTTGGCGTTATCGCTGCCTCTGTCTCACCTTTTGCTGTGGACACAGTATTTTACAACATGTTAAACATACCGGCAGACCTTCTGCCGGTACACCGGGAAGCCCTGAGACGACAGATTAGGGGGACAAGCCTTGAAGACATCAGTTTTCCCCTTGAAAGGCCGCAAGATTTTAACCTTGAAAAATTCAGGCTGCCTGAAAGGCTTCAGCAATTTACATTCCACCCTGTACGCCTTGCAAAGGGCCGTCTAAAGAGCCTTTACATGAGGTTTTTCTAACACCTTTTCACATTATAAAATTTTGTTTTTTTACACCCTAGATTGAGCGATTGTCGGATTTGCTGCAGATCCGCGAAAGAGGAATTCCCATAATAGTCGGCTATATGGGGATTCCTCTGACAAAGGAGGTGCAGTAAATACGGCAATCCCGAAGGGTTTCAAAACAGGAAAGCTATAATCGACATAACTCCTTTTAATTTCATTGAAAAAATAATTTTCCAGATTTTGAAACGCTCAATTTAGGTACACACTATTTTTTTTATATATATAGTTGACAAGCAAAGCTCCACATGATATCAATGGCTGCCTGTTAACGCAGGGCATACACAGGGGCCGTTAACTCAGTTGGTAGAGTATCTGCCTTTTAAGCAGAGAGTCACTGGTTCGAGCCCAGTACGGCCCACCAAATTTATACATTACAAAATCAACGTCCCCGTCGTCTAGTCAGGTCCAGGACACCGGCCTTTCACGCCGGCAACACCGGTTCAAATCCGGTCGGGGACGCCAAAATATTCCACAAGGAAATCAAGCTGTTAGGCTTGGTTTCCTTTTTTGTTTGCCCACATAACTTTGGGGTGACGGCTTTTTTCAGAAGCCCTGTTCTGGTCATCACTTTCTTCAAGGTGAATGAGCCTCAAATTAATATGTCGCCCCGTTTCTCCTGTCATGTCCTCAAGGGCTTCCCTGATTTTTTCCAGCCCCAATGTCTTCAGATATAGCTCCGTAGTTGAGGCGCTTTTGTGCCGAAGGATAGCCTGTTTTATCCCCACACTGTAGCCTTTTTTGAAGAGTTGAGAGGCCGTAAGATGGCGAATGGCATGAAAGCCAAATCTCTTTACTCCTGCCCTGTCACAAAGACGCCGCATGAATTGGAGTCTGTATGCAAAGGGTTTTCTCCTTAATGTTTACGGGCTTTGCCAGGACTCGTTCCCGCTACAAAAATGCAGCTGATTTCACCTTTTTGTATCTGAAGGCACAAAAAAGACCGTTGTTCTTCAACGAGATGGCCAGGCACGAAAAACATGCTTATAACTTGCTGAAATATAAGTATAAATCCAGGCTATCTTCAGTGGCATGTCTATTGCGTTTATCAAAGGCACCTTTGGTGAGCAACTAAAATTGAACCTGAATCATAACTGTTTACCCTCTTCCAGGAGGATTAACGGAAAGACGCTTTTCACGCAGCGTATCTGTTCGCAGGGTGCTGCATATGCAAGGCGGCGGGGGCGAAAGGCGTACTCCCTGTACTTCGGGTCACTAGCAACGCAGCAGATGCGGTACCCTGTGAGCAGATACCGTAAATCTTCACAGGAGATCTTAAATGGAAGCCATAGCTCTTGAAGAAAGAAAAAAACAGATACACGTAAAAGGCGATGCCCCGATGGATATTGCCTGCAACAGGGAAAGTCTGGCAGGCGCTGTAAGCCAGAGAGCCTGCACATTCTGCGGTTCACGCGTTGTGCTATATCCCATAGCCGATGCCCTACACCTTGTGCATGGTCCAATAGGCTGCGCGGTATATACATGGGATATAAGGGGAGCCCTTTCGTCCGGTCCGGAGCTTCATAGACTGTCATTTTCAACTGATCTTCAGGAGCGGGACGTTATCTTTGGAGGTGAAAAAAAGCTGAAAAGCGCCCTCTGTGAACTCATAGACCGTCACAGCCCCAAGGCCACCTTTGTTTACTCCACGTGCATTGTGGGAATCATCGGCGATGACCTTGATGCGGTATGCAAAACCGTTGAATCAGAAAAAGGCATACCTGTAATTCCCGTAAAATCCGAAGGTTTCAAGGGAAACAAACGCGCGGGCTACAAGGCTGCCTGCAATGCCTTGTTCCGCCTTATCGGTACCGGAAACACGCAAGGCATATCCAGGCACTCCATAAACATCCTGGGGGATTTCAATATCGCAGGGGAGATATGGATGATCCGTGACTACTACAGGCGCATGGGAATCGAGGTTGTGGCCAACATAACAGGCGACGGCCGGGTTGATGACATAAGGCGTGCCCACGGCGCCGCCCTTAATGTTGTGCAGTGTTCCGGTTCAACCATGCAGCTTGCTGACATGATGGAGGAAAAATATGGAATCCCGTCAATCCGTGTCTCGTACTTCGGTATCGAGGATATGTCAGAGGCCCTTTACGACATAGCCCGTTTTTTCAGGGATGACCGGATCATGGCAAACACCAGAAAGGTGGTTCAGCAGGAGGTCTCGAACCTTGTACCCAGACTGGAAAAATACCGGAAGACCCTTGCCGGGAAAAAGGCCGCTATCTACGTCGGCGGCTCCTTCAAGGCGTTTTCACTGGTAAAGGCATTCAGGCTGGTTGATATGAAAGTTGTACTTGTTGGATCACAGACCGGCACAAAGGAAGATTACCGGGAACTTGAGGCAATCACAGACCCCGGAACCGTCATTGTGGACGACTCCAATCCTCTTGAGCTTACGGCATTTCTCAAGGAGAAGGGTGTGGATGTATTTGTGGGCGGGGTAAAGGAGCGTCCAATAGCCTACAAGTTAGGGATCGGATTCTGCGATCATAACCATGAACGCAAGGAGCCTCTTGCAGGCTTTGAAGGCATGCTGAATTTTGCAAGAGAGATTTACTCTTCGGTAATGAGCCCGGTATGGCGCTTTGTCCCCAGGAAACCCTCATGCACAGTATCAGAAAAAACAGAAAAGACTGCCCTGGCGGCTGAATAGACAGGAGGTGCAAAATGTCAAACAACACACCGGATTATATATCCACAACAAATGCATGCAAACTCTGCAGACCGCTTGGGGCATGCCTTGCCTTCAAGGGCATGGAGGGCACTGTTCCCTTTCTTCACGGTTCCCAGGGGTGTGCGACCTATATGAGGCGGTACATCATAAGTCATTACAATGAACCAATGGATATAGCCTCCTCCTCCCTTTCGGAAAAACATGCTGTTTACGGAGGCGGCCCAAACCTCAAACTGGGACTTACCAATGTACGAAACAAGTATGCCCCGGACATGATCGGTATAGCGACTACCTGCCTTACAGAAACCATCGGGGACGACGTACCCATGTACCTGAAGGAATACATGAATGAAACTGGGGATGAGACCGGGTTGCCCACATTTGTAAACGTAGCCTCACCCAGCTATGCAGGCACCCACATGGAAGGCTTTCACGGCGCGGTCAAGGCAGCAGTGGAACAGATGGCACAGGGCGGCCCGGTAACGGAATGCATAAACCTGCTTCCAGGCTTTGTCTCCTGTGCGGATTACCGCCTGCTGTCCGAAATAATGGAGGATTTCGGCTCTCCGTTTACCATGCTTCCTGATCTTTCCCTTACCATGGACCGTCCCGCCCTTCTTGAATACGAAAAGGTACCCCAGGGAGGAACACCTCTTGAAAAAATCAGGGCAATGGGAAGGAGCAGGGCAACCATTGAGTTCGGAAGGACGCTTGAAAAAAGCCAAACTGCAGGGACCGTCCTTGACGAACGATTCGAAGTAAAACGCTATCTTACCGGAATGCCAATAGGAATAGAAGAGACTGACAGGTTCTTCGATATCCTGTCCAGCATCACAGGAAGGCCTGTTCCTGAAAAATATGTACTGGAAAGGGGCAGGCTCGTTGATTCCTATGTTGACGGCCACAAGTATGTATTCGGGAAAAAGGCGGTTATCTACGGCGAAGAGGATCTGGTAACGGGTATTGCAGCATTTCTGGCCGAGACAGGGGTAAGGCCGGTTCTATGTGCATCCGGCGGCAGGTCCGGACTTCTTGCAGGGGCCATAAGAGACGTTACCGCTGACATGCTCCCTGAGCAGCCTGCTGTCTATGAGGGAATGGACTTCTTTGAAATAAGCGAGATGGCGGAATCCATGAAACCTGACATCATTGTAGGCCACTCCAAGGGATATCCCCTGGCCAGAAAACTTGGGATTCCCCTTATCAGGGTTGGTTTCCCAATACATGACCGGATTGGCGGGCACAGGATACTTCATCTTGGTTACAGAGGAGCCCAGGCGCTTTTTGACACAGTGGTAAATGCCGTCATTGCCCGTAAACAGGACAAATCTTATGTGGGCTATTCATACATGTAAAACCTGAATTGAGCATTTCAAAAGTTTGAACAAACTTTTTCTCACGACATTAAAAACGATGAAGACCATTTCTGGTCTTGAGCTGACCGACACGGATTTAACAGGAGAACAGGAAAATGAGAACCACACCTCTTCCGGATTTTACAAAACATCCATGCTTTAACGCCAGGGTCAAGGGACAGTACGGCAGGGTCCATCTGCCTGTCGCCCCCAAGTGCAATATACAATGCAATTACTGTAATCGTAAATATGATTGTGTAAATGAATCGCGCCCCGGCGTTACAAGTACGGTGCTTACTCCTGAACAGGCCCTCTATTATATGGGTAAGGTGCTGGAAAAAGAGCCCAGGATATCTGTTGCAGGCATTGCAGGTCCGGGGGATCCCTTTGCAAATGCTGAGGTGACACTGGAGACCATGCGCCTGATCCGGCGCAAGTTTCCGGAAACCATTCTGTGTCTTGCATCAAACGGTATGAACCTGTCTCCTCACGTTCCGGAGCTTGCGGAAATAGGGGTATCCCATGTAACGGTTACTGTAAACGCGGTGGATCCCGAAATTTCTGCAAAGGTTTACTCCTGGGTCAGGGACGGCAAAGTCATATATAGAGGCCTGCAGGGTGCTAAGATACTGCTGGCAAGACAGCTTAATGCAATCAGGGAGCTGAAAAAACACAACATAACCGTGAAGATAAATACCATTGTGATTCCTGGAATAAACGATCACCATATTATCGAAGTAGCCAGTGCCATGAAAGAGCTGGGCGCTGATCTGCTTAACTGCATGGCCATGTTTCCAAATGAGGCAACTGTCTTTGAGGACATAATTGAACCGCCTGCGTCCGTGATGGCGGATATAAGAAACCAGGCGGAAAAATACCTTCCCCAGATGAGGCACTGCACCCGCTGCCGGGCCGATGCCGTTGGCCTGCTGGAAGATGACCGTACAGATGAAATGCGCGGCTGTCTTTCGGCCTGTGCAAGGCTGCCTGAACTTTCAGAGGCCGCCGCCCGCCCCTATGTGGCTGTTGCTACAATGGAGGGCGTGCTGGTAAACCAGCATCTTGGAGAGGCGCGCCGTTTTCAGGTGTGGTGTGAAGACGGAAATGGCGGCTATCAGCTTGTAGAAGAGCGCGATGCGCCACCTGCAGGTGGGGGTACAGCACGCTGGCTCAATATCAGCCGCATTCTTGGTGACTGCCGCGCCATCCTTGTAAATGATCTTGGCCATACGCCAAAGGAGATACTAACGAAAAAAGGGATAAAGCCGGTTACAATGGCAGGGTTCATAGAGAAAGGGCTCCAGGCAGTATACACTGGAAAGGGGCTTCATGTACTCCAGGGGCGCATGAGAAAATGCTCCTCCAGGGGGGCATGCACAGGGGAGGGTACAGGCTGTGGATGATTGGTCATGCATGGGGCGAACATTGCGGTTCGCCCCATGCGGTTTTGGTTTTTTGCTATTTCAGATAATCCGGCTTTCTGATGTTGTATTTTTTAATCCGGTAACCTATCTGTCTCTGGGTAAGCCCCAGTTCTCTTGCAGCGCGTATCTGCACCCAGCCATGCCTTTCAAGGGCTGCTATCACCTCTTCTCTTTCTATCTCCTTCAGCGATTTTCCGGATCTTCGTTCCGGTGGTTTTGACTCCTGCAGACAGGAGACCTCGACCGGTTCATGGTCGGCTGAAGATGCAGCCCCGGTCTTTGCGGTAATAGAGGTCCGCAGACTGCCCTCCAGATCGCTGACTGTGAGTACGTCTGATGTGGACAGAATGACCAGCCGTTCCACCAGATTCTGCAGCTCCCTGACATTTCCCGGCCAATGGTACTCTGTAAGAATATCAAGAAATTCACCTGACATTCTTATGTTGCGTCCGTGACGCCGGTTACTCAGGCTCAGAAAATGATCCAGAAGCAGCGGAATGTCATCACGTCTGTCTCTCAGGGGAGGCAGGTTTACAGGAACGACATTCAAGCGGTAATAGAGGTCAGCCCTGAAGGCGCCAGATGAAATGGCCTCTTCAAGATTTACATTGGTGGCGGCAATTACCCTGGCATCCACCTGGCGTGTAACCGTTGAGCCCAGTCGTTCGAACTGCTGTTCCTGAAGCACTCGAAGTATCTTGGCCTGGAGTTCGATCGGTATCTCACCAACCTCGTCCAGAAATATTGTTCCTTTGTCCGCCAGTTCAAACCTACCCGGCCTTGCGGCAACCGCCCCTGTAAATGCACCTTTTTCATGCCCGAACAGTTCGGCTTCAAGAAGCTGTGCCGGAAGGGCAGCGCAGTTTACCCTGACAAAGGCCATGTTTCGTCTTGGGCTTGCCTCGTGTATGGCGCGCGCTACAAGCTCCTTTCCCGTGCCTGATTCCCCGAGCAGCAGTACCGTGGCGCTGCTTGGCGCCACCCTTTCAATATTCCAGAATACTTCCTGCATGGCCTTGGAGTTTCCCACAATGTAATGCTGCTTGAATTTTGCATGCAGCAGTGCCTTGAGATTTCTGTTTTCTGTCTTCAGTTCTTTCTTTTCCCTGACAATGATACGATTAAGGCCAAGGAACTGGGAAATCAGGGTGGAAAGCACCATTAGGAACCTCATATCATCCTCAAGCTGGATGTCAGGTCCAAAAAGACGGTCAACGCTCAGGACTCCTTCAGGCGTTCCGTCAAGAAAAACAGGAACACCGATGAAGGAAACAGAACTTTTTGTAATTATACTGCGGGCCCTGGTGCGGTTAAGAAACATTGGTTCCTTTGAAATATCAGGCACAATAAAAGGCTCTGCGGTGCGGAATACCTTGCCGATGATACCCTCGTCAAACCTGTAAACACCTCGTCTCTGTGCCGCAGTGGAAAGGCCGCATGACGCACGAATCCTAAGATTTTTCCTATTTTCATCAAGAAGATACAGGGTACCACGCTCCATCTGCAGTGTATGGTTCAGGATTTTCAGTATCGCAGCAAGCGTATTGTCAAGATCTCCGGCGGCTGTACTGATAAGTTGTGAAATTTTGTAAAGGGCCCTTATCTCCAGTGCCTGGGTAGCAGCCTTGCCCGGGCTGCTATCCCCAATACGGTTCCCATCTGACTTTAACCTGTTATCAAATGCTTCGATCATGGCAATTTCCCCTGATTCTTAACGATGATTTTTATGCCGGTTACCTGTTGTTTGTGCAATAACCAAGCCTCAGGTATCGGTAGAGCATTAAAATTCAGAACTTTATTACTGGCGGAAAGTATTAGTGTTACCTGTTGAAATGATTGTAAAAAAAATTATATTTTTATTGGAAGCAGTCATGGTTCCGGCTGTGTTGCATGAAGGAAATTTGTGAAAGCAATGCTGCAGCATTATCTGTTCACAAACTTGTCAGAAAAAATACAAATTTGAAGGATAGTTTCACAAAAATGCAAAAGATATAATTTTAAAAAGACGCTATCCGGCTGAAAGCAGGTAATAGTCAAGCATGCAAATGAGTTGGTTTTATGCTGCGACCTGGCATAAAAATTGATGAATAAATACTGAAAGTGGAACTGTTAATCCTGGGCAACCCGGGATTCTGCCAACACCAGACGGCTACTATGAGGGCTACTATTAATGACAAACCAAAACAGAAGATTCAGCCTGGATGGATTTAAGGGTATAATTGATTCAACTCTCAGGGAAGGGGAGCAGGCCCCTCACGTGGAGTTCAGCGCGTCACGGCGGTTGACCATTGTCAGGAAGCTTGCCGAGGCAGGAGTTGATGAGATAGAACTTGGAGTTGCATCTCCGCTTAATACGCACCTTCCGGGTCTTATAACCAGTGCCCGGCAGCTTTCCGGCAATGCCTCCCTGGCGATATGGAGCAGGTGTCTCATTGACGACATTGAATTTGCAGCTATGTGCAGACCCGACATTCTCTCCCTTTCCATACCTGTGTCAATGCTTCACATACAGCGCAGATTGGGAAAACAGCCAGGGGAAATACTGGACCTGCTGGCATCAGCCATGCAATTTGCTGCCCGGAGAGGAATAAGGCGCATTTCCGTGGGGCTTGAAGATGCCACAAGGGCAGAGCCGGACTTTATGATTAAAGCAGCTTCAACCGCGCGGGAAAATGGCGCATTCAGGATAAGGATCGCAGATACTGTTGGCATTGCAACCCCTGCTGAAGTATCAAGCCTTATAACTTTTTTAATGAATGAGGTGCCGGGCATGGAGACGGCATTTCACAGTCATAATGACTTCGGCATGGCCACGGCAAACTCCATAAGCGCGCTTGAGGCTGGAGCCGGCTGGATAGATGCCACGCTGCTGGGGACAGGAGAGCGCTGTGGAAGCGCCAGGCTCGAAGAGGTTACGGGGTATATGGCATTAATCCGGAATGACAGGAGATACAGCCCCTCCTTGATAAAGGAGCTGTGTTATCTTGTGGCCCGGTGGACAGGAAATGACATCCCTGGTAACAGCCCTGTTATAGGCCACGATATATTCACGTGCAAATCGGGTATTCATCAGCACGGCATATCTGTTGATCCGGCAACTTACGAGCCCTACAGACCGGAATCTGTCGGCGCGCAAAGGATAATGGATTTTGGTACAATGACCGGAAAGGGTGTTATAAAAAAATACCTTTCCTCCCTGGGGATCTCTGTAACCGAAAAGCATGCTGCTGAGATCAGGGATCATGTTCGCTCTGCCGGCATGGCCGAACGCACCGGCCGGAAAGAAGATTATCTTTTGAAGCTTGCCAGGAGCATAAGTATGTAACACAGACGACTGTAAGGGGCTGGATTCAGGTTCAAGATTCCCTCAATTTCCCACCATTTTTCATCATCATAGTAATTTCTCAATATTATCCTTCCAGCGTATATATCTGTATGCAGCGGGCTGCCAGGTGCCGTAGGCCATCCTGTCCCTCCAAAATGTAATCCAGGCTACAAAAAAGGACCCGCTCCTTCATTATTGTAACTATGCTCACCTGCGAAACAGCACTCCTTTTATAATATATTGATTTTTCGTGATAAAATCTGTGGCACACCTCTTGCGGTTAAATACCTGCAAACAACGGAAAGAGGGTAAAAACATAAAATCTGTGCGGCCTTCAGGGCTCGCAGAGAATTACAAGGAGGCAAAGATGCGAAAGGTAGCTATTTACGGGAAAGGCGGAATCGGCAAATCAACAACCACCCAGAACACGGTTGCAGGCCTTGTTGAGCTTGACAGGCAGGTCATGGTGGTGGGATGCGACCCCAAGGCAGACTCCACCCGTCTTCTGCTTGGTGGTCTTGCCCAGAAATCAGTGCTGGATACCCTGCGTGAAGAAGGTGAAGACGTTGAACTGGAGGATATCCGCAAGAAGGGCTATGGCGGGACCTGGTGCGTTGAGTCAGGCGGGCCCGAACCAGGCGTTGGCTGTGCCGGACGAGGTATAATCACGTCCATCAACATGCTTGAATCCCTTGGGGCCTACGAGGAATCTGAAGGGCTGGACTATGCTTTTTATGATGTCCTTGGTGACGTTGTGTGCGGAGGCTTTGCAATGCCTATCAGGGACGGCAAGGCGGAGGAAATATATATCGTGTGCTCAGGTGAGATGATGGCAATGTACGCTGCAAACAATATCAGTAAGGGGATTACAAAGTTTGCCCAGTCCGGAAATGTTCGCCTTGGCGGTCTTATATGCAATTCAAGAAAGGTGGACAACGAAAAGGAGATGATTGAAAAGTTTGCAGCCAAACTTGGAACCCAGATGATCTATTTTGTACCAAGGGATAACGACGTGCAGAGGGCAGAAATCAACAGGCAGACTGTCATTGAGTGGAAGCCTGAAGCAAAGCAGGCGGATGAATACAGGGGGCTGGCAAAGGCCATAGACGAGAATGACATGTTCGTAATTCCAAAGCCCATGGAGATTGAAGAGCTTGAAAAGCTTCTTATGGATTTTGGCCTCATGAATTAAAAAAGGTCATTTCAGCGCAGTCAAATCTTAACAAAAGTTAAATCAGCGGAGAATACAAAATGTTAATGATAAGAGCCATTGTAAGACCGGAAAAAAGCGATGAAATTCTGGCCGCCCTTATGGACGCCGGTTTTCCTGCTGTCACCAGATACGCGGTTGCAGGCCGTGGAAAGCAGCGGGGCATCAAGATCGGAGATGTAACCTATGACGAAATCCCGAAGACCATGCTCATGTCGGTTGTAAGCGATGAAGACAAGGATTTCGTTGTTGAAACAATCATGGATGCGGCCAGGTCACCAGGCAAGGGAGCATTTGGCGATGGCAAGATTTTCATAAGCGATGTTGACGAGGTTTACACCATAAGCTCGGGCAAGAAGGAGGTTTCCAGACCTGCCGGGGAGGATGCGGAATGAAGGAAGTAATCGCCGTGGTGCGAATAAACAGGATGAACCAGACAAAGCAGGCACTTACTGATGCCGGCATTGACGCCTTTTTTGCAAGGGAAGCACAGGGACGGGGCAGGGGGTTTGCAAATCCCAGGGTTCTTGAAGGAGCAGAACAGGGCTTTGAGGAAGCTGCTGCTGTGCTCGGCGAAAGGGGAAAACTCTACCCGAAGCGTATGATAACCGTTGTTGTGGATGACCATCAGGTTGACGAGGTAGTTCAATCCATTATTGCTGTCAATCAGACGGGGATGCCCGGCGATGGCAAGATCTTCGTCATGCCAATAAAAGACGCGATCAGGGTGCGCACGGCAGAAACTGGTGTTTCCGCTATTTCATAACTTGAGGCTTTTCCTGGATATTACAGGAGAGGCTGAGAAGTCCATTGAAACATCAAGGTATATTTGGAGAAAGATATGGCAACAGCAAACAGGAAGATGGTGCAGTGGGATCCAACTGACATCAAGGCGGAGCTTATAAAGAAGTATCCCCCCAAGGTGGCCCGCAAACGCTCCAAACAGATAATGATAAATGAGGCCATTGAAAACGGGACTCCGGAGATAACTGCAAATGTCAGGACCATTCCAGGCATTATTACCATGCGCGGCTGCACATACGCAGGCTGCAAGGGTGTTATCATGGGGCCTACAAGAGACATAGTCAATCTGGTCCACGGGCCCATAGGCTGCTCCTTCTATGCGTGGCTTACAAGGCGCAACCAGACTGGCCCTGGGCCTGATGACGAAAATTTCATGAACTACTGTTTTTCAACAGACATGCAGGATTCGGACATCATTTTCGGTGGAGAAAAAAAGCTGGCGCAGGCCATTCAGGAGATCTATGACCTGATGCACCCCAAATCCATCGGTGTCTTTGCAACCTGTCCGGTTGGCCTCATAGGCGATGACATCCACACGGTGGCCAGGAAAATGAAGGAAAAACTGGGGGACTGCAATGTCTTTGCATTCAGCTGCGAGGGATACAAGGGTGTGAGCCAGTCCGCGGGCCATCACATAGCCAACAATCAGATATTCAGGCATGTGGTTGGTGAAAACGATGTCCCCAAGGAAGGAAAGTACAAGATAAACCTCCTTGGCGAGTACAACATAGGTGGCGACGGCTTTGAGATAGACAGGATATTCAACAAGTGCGGCATAACCAATATTGCCACGTTTTCCGGCAATTCCACCTATGACCAGTTTGCATCGGCACACCAGGCTGACCTGAACTGTGTCATGTGTCACAGGTCTATCAACTATGTTGCAGACATGCTTGAAACAAAGTTTGGTATTCCATGGATAAAGGTGAACTTCATCGGAGCCAATGCCACAGCAAAATCACTTCGAAAGATAGCAGCCTATTTTGAAGACCAGGAGCTTACGGACAGGGTGGAAGAGGTTATTGCAGAGGAAATGCCTGAAGTTGAAAAAGCCATTGATGATGTAAGGCCCCGCACAGAGGGCAAGACCGCCATGCTCTTTGTGGGCGGTTCAAGGGCGCACCACTACCAGGAACTCTTCAGGGAACTGGGCATGAAGGTTATCTCCGCTGGCTACGAGTTTGCCCACAGGGATGATTATGAAGGGCGAAGGGTTCTTCCATTTCTCAAGGTGGATGCAGACAGCAGAAACATCGAGGAAATAGAGGTAGAGCCTGACGAAAATCGCTATAGGCCAAGAAAGACAGAGGAACAGGTGGCTGCCCTTGAAAAGGCAGGTATCAAATTCAAAAGTTATGACGGCCTTGCGCCTGACATGGAGCCCGACACCCTTATTATTGATGACCTCAATCAGTATGAGGCTGAAAAGCTTGTTGAGCTTCTACGGCCTGACCTGTTCTGCGCAGGGATCAAGGAGAAATACTCCATACAGAAAATGGGAGTACCGATGAAGCAGCTCCACAGCTATGACTCAGGTGGACCTTACGCGGGATTTAAAGGTGCAGTCAACTTTTACAACGAGATTGACAGACTGGTTAACAGCAGGGTCTGGAGCTACATGAAGGCCCCCTGGCAGGATAATCCACAGCTCTCAGCCGCCTATGTCTGGGAATAAGCCCGGATGATTCCTGAGAGTCTCTGTTTTTTTGTGCAATACCAACCATAGAGGTAAAAGAGATGTTACTTAGACATACACCAGAAGAGATTACAGAGCGCAAGGCTGTTACCATTAATCCGGCAAAGACCTGCCAGCCAATAGGAGCCATGTATGCGGCTCTGGGTATCCACGGATGCCTGCCGCACAGTCATGGTTCCCAGGGCTGCTGCGCCTACCACAGATCAACACTTACAAGGCATTACAAGGAGCCCATATCCGCGGCTACCAGTTCCTTCACAGAGGGGGCCTCGGTATTCGGTGGCCAGGCTAATCTTGTTCAGGCATTCAACAATATATTTACAGTATATGACCCGGAGGTCATTGCAGTTCACACCACCTGTCTTTCTGAAACCATAGGTGATGACCTGCCCCAGATCAGGAAAAAGGCCATGAAGGAAGGCAAGATTCCTGAGGGCAAATATGTCATGTGTGCCTCCACTCCCAGTTATGTTGGGTCTCATGTGACCGGTTTTTCCAACATGGTAAAGGCCATGACGGAATTTTCCGAATCAACCGGCAGAAAAAACGGCAGGGTAAATATCCTGCCGGGCTGGGTAGAGCCGTGCGACATGGAGGAGATAAAACGGATAGCCTCCATGATGGGGGTAAAAAACATCATGATGCCTGACACTTCAGGGGTGCTCAACGCGCCTCTCACCGGCAAGTACAAGATGTTTCCCGACGGCGGCACCACCATGGATGAAGTAAAGGCTACCGGAGATGCCATTGGTACACTGGCCCTGGGTGAGTGGTGCTCAGCGGATGCGGCCCGTACCCTTGACAAGAAACACAATGTACCATGTTCCGTTCTTGACATGCCCTTTGGTCTCAAGGCAACGGACCGCTTCGTTGATACGCTGCGCAATATTGCCGGGGTAAATGTGCCGGAAGAACTGCTTGTGGAAAGAGGCCAGCTCGTTGACCTGATAAGCGACATGCATGCGTGGCTCTACCACAAAAAAGTGGCCCTTGCAGGGGACCCTGATCAGCTCATCGCCATGACTGAATTCCTTGTGTCCCTTGATATGTGGCCGGTGCATATAGTTACAGGAACCCCTGGAAAAAAATTCGAAAAAAGGATCAGGGAAATCACAGCGGAACTGCCTTTTGAAGTAAACGTCAAGGCCAGGGGTGATCTGTTCC
>WGBG01000091.1 GCA_015494395.1 Deltaproteobacteria bacterium | reverse complement strand
CCGCTGCCTTCAGACCCACGGATAGACCAGCCTGACCAGTTCGATGTGCGCCTTGCCCTTGTGAATGAATACGGCTACCGGGTGGAACTGGGTACATTCACGCTCCAGACCTCCCAGATAGGTTACTCCATTCCCTACGTGTTTGGCCCGGAGCACATAGGCACGTGGCGCATCAGGGTAGAGATGGTGGAAGATCCAAACCAATTCGCCGAGTCAGAGGAGATAACCATCAAGTACATGGACGTGACCCGGTACGCCCTGAGCCAGCAGATCATTCCACCTGAGGATGCTGACCCCACCATAAAACCGGACCTGGAAGTGGAAAGTGCATGCTACTGGAGCCCCCTCACCAACAGGCTTTACGCCATTGCCCCTGCCACCATGATGGTCACGTGGTATGAAGACCAGGAGCGGACAAAGCCTGTACCCGAGGTGGTGTACATCACCTATCCCAACAGGCAGGATTATCCCACGGATCCCGAGGTTTACATACACGTGGCGGACTCCATGGCCGTGGACCTGCTTCCCGAAGGCACCAGGTTTGATAACGCCAGGATAATGTACGCGGAAAATGATGCAACAACGGCCCGCAACCAGTTCACGGCATCAAAGGAAGGCTGGTCCGTGATACTTTACACCGACCAGGAGGCCCATGACCCTGACCTGAAAGAGACTTTTGACGTGGTAAGGACCTATGTGTGGAATCACCATCAATCTCCTTTGAAACCTTACAATCCCATCCTTAACCCTGATTTTCCCTTTGAGGAGACAGGGAATATCGGCCGGGAAATAACAGACCCCGAGCACTGCCCGGACTGCAAGAGCGGCTGGGTGTTCTTTGAAGTGGCCCCGTACGATGGGGCCGGCACCAACAAGGCGTACGACCGCACGCTGCGAGAAGGGCCTATTTTTGCCGTAAATGAAGACGACCCCAGCACCGAGGACGATGACCTGGTGGTGTTATGGTACAAGAAGAGCGCGGCCTCCGGGGTGTGCTGGCCATCAAAGCCCGTGCGCTACGATCCGCAGCTTCCTTCCGATGCCAGGCAGATAGTCATTGCCAGCGGACTCGGTTCAGGCCCCCTCCCCTTTGATGAGTATGGCTCTCTGGATAACATGCTGATCTACAATCAGCCTGATCGAAAGCTACCGGGCTATAACCCCAATGAAGAGCATGCGGCCTTTTTCACGGCCCAGGGATCCAGTGATCCGGGAGTCTTTCCCCTGCGAACAGATCTGAACCAACCCGCGGACTTTACCTCCACATACCTGCACAATTACCGATCCCGCCCCTTTGTGCTCTTGAAATACAGGGACCCGGATACTGCCCGGTGGAATTTTGAAGTGTACAGGGTGGTTACGGAGTCGAAAAATTATTCTTTTGATGGAAACACTGTACGCAATGCTGAAGATTATACACCGGGTCTAAACAGATACTACATTGCTTCTAATGGTAATCTGACTTCCACTACCGGATTCTTCCCCCACGACGTCCAGAACAGCCAGTACAGCTATTACCTGGACGCCCAGGGACTTTTAAGGAGGCACGGTGAAGCGGATCAGAAGTGGTACAACAAAGTTGGCAGCTCAATTTCTGAAACGGATTTCGCACATGTCCATGTCTATTATATAGAACAGGACGGCACTCTTACAGATTTGGGTCCTCTTTCCATCGAACCCACGTTGCCCGATGACAGGTATCTCCTTGATATCCACGGTGTTATCGTGGACAGCGACGTTTACTACCGCTTCCAGTACTCCGGGTTTGCGGGCATGGAGATCAACCCGCCGTATCCTGTCAACCAGTTGACCTTCGGACCCTGTGCCGAGTCATACGTGGATAATGCCACGGAAGAGGCCGTGCTTACGGACAAGGACAACAAGTTCTTTGCCAAGAATGGTGGATACAATGGAGCACCAAAACAGGATGTAATACTCCATTACTTCTACAGGCTCCAGGACGGCTTCTGGTACGACCTGGATGAAAACGGGGTGCCCGACGAGGCTAGCGGCACGCCGCTGCCGTGGCTTGAGGCTGCAGACGGCACGTTTGACGGCGTCCCGATTCCCATTACCTACTCCATCGTGTGGCCTGACCCGGTGCCCACCCTGCACGTGGGAGAGACCCTGCTGGATGCAAAGACCCAGGAGGGGGAGACAGTGGGTCTACCAAACATCAAGGACCAGTGCGTGGTCCAGGTCCTCTTCGACCAGTCTGCCAAAGAGGGACACGGCCCAAGCGTGAAGCTCATTAATCCCTTGAAGGAATACGGGGCAAATGTGTCAGGCTGGGAAAACCCCGAATCGGACCTGCCTCCTGAGCTAAAGCCAGCTCGTGGAGACAACGACCGATGGATATTCAAGGCCCTGCCCCAGTACATCCAGTCCCGTCTTACCTACGCCCCCCTGGCAGGGGAGGACGGCCAGTTAAAACTAAAGGGCGTTTACACAGAGGGCACGGGAGAGCCTACCCTGCTCCTTAACACACTTACCGAACGAGATATTGCGGAGATCGCAAGGGCATTTGCCCCTAATCCCAATACGTTTGACCCAACACAGACCTCCCAACTTATTCCTGACAATTTAGAGAACGCCCTGGTCAGTCTCAGGACGCAGGGCGATACAGGTCTTGCGGGCACAACATTCCTCAAGACCGCCGAGATGAAGGCCATCACCGCCGGAGATGCCCGGCACGTTCCCTCTTACGTGACCCTGGCGTTTAACAATGACCCGGACGACTGCCCAGGTCCTGTAACCCTTTCAGTCATAAAGGTGGCGTGTCCGCTTTACCGGGGTGAAATCAAGGTGATCGAGCCTGAAGACGTGTTCGAGGAAAAGGTCACCCTGCGCCACAACGGGGACTTTGGGGGCAAATCAGGCCAGCGGTTGTTCCAGTGGAAGTACCTGCCTGCTGACTTATCAGGAATCCCTGAGGGGCCGGGCATGGGAGAGTATGGTGATCAGTGGAAGGACTATTTTGCCGTTATCCCCAACCCAAATTCGTCCCCCACCGACATGGGTAATGGTACCGGCATTTTCTACCAGGGCGCGGTGGACATAACCGTTCAGGGAACCGGACAGCAGTTACTTCCCGACAAGTGGTTCTCGGTACGCTACTACTATGACGAACCCGGGGTGGGCTGCTCCAAGTTCAGTGAGTGGACCAAGCCTCAGCTCTACGAGGGATGGGTCAAGCGGGTGATGAAAAACATCAACCTCTTTGACCAGAAGATCAAGGACTTCCACGAGAGTGAAGTCAACACAATAGCAAGCATGATAAGCCTTGCAGGCCCCAGATACGAAGGGGACGTGGCCCTGAGTTCAGACCCTGACAACCTGAGGCAGCTTGGCATCATAGAGACCTATCACACCCTGCTCAACCGGGCCAAGGACCTGAGCATCAACCAGAATCTCGACCAGATGGACATCAACAAGGCGATACTCTTTGCCGCCAACCGGCTGGCCGGGCTCTACATCATGCTGGGTAACGAGGCATATTCCGATGCCATGGATCCCACCATAGGCTTTTCCACTCAGGACGGGCAGTACGGCACCGAGGCACCTTCCATATTCTGCTTCCAGAACCAGGTGGACTCCCTGATCGAGGAGGAACTTGCTCTGTTGAGAGGCCGCGCCGACGAAGGTGTGCGTCCATTCTACAACCGGCTCATCTGGAACTTCACCCTTGGTGACGGAGAGGTGGCTTACAAGGAAAACTACAACATCACCGACCAGAACAACGACGGCGAAATCGATGAAGAGGACGCCATGATCCAGTACCCACAGGGCCACGGTGATGCCTGGGGGCATTATCTCACTGCCCTCACCTACTACTACGACCTGCTGAGGAATCAGCACTTCACATGGGAGCCCCAGACCGAGGCCATACTTGTGGGACAGGTACCGGTGGAGGTGGATTACCGGGACGAGCGGCAGTTTGCCGTGGCAGCGGCTGCCAAGGCCAGGGCCGGAGCCAGCATTGTGAATCTCACCTATCGGGACTACTATGTGGAAGACCCTGAAAGCCAGTGGCAGGGATACAGGGATACCAACCAGGAGAGGTCCTGGGGCCTTGACGGATGGGCACGCCGGGCTGGTCAGGGCGCCCTTTTCGACTGGGTGGTGGGCAATGCCATCCTCCCGCCTGACAGTGCGGAGGAGGTATTGGCAGAAGACCAGATCGCTTCAGTCGGACATACAACAGAGTTTACTCTCTCCTCAATTCACTACGATCCATCCACGGATTCAAGGGTTCTTGAAATCCTGGTAAACGGCGCGGTACAGGACATCTCTGCATACACCGTTACCGCCGATACGGATCAGGATTCTGTCGTCACAACAGTGACATTTACTTCAGCTCTACAGCCAGGAGACCAAGTCCGCTTCAGGCTGGTCAAGCTGGTTGAGGGCATGCAGCGGATCGACCGGACCACTGTGGTGGAACTCCGGGAGATAGCAAGCCAGTACACGGCTGTTGAAAGCCAGGTGGACCAGGCAGATGCCGGGCTCAACCCCCTTGGCCTTGCAAAGGACGTGGTGCCCTTTGACATCGATCCACAGGCCATTGACAGGGGCCAGACCCACTTTGAGCAAATATATGCCAAGGCGGTCCAGGCCATGAACAACGCCATCGTGGTGTTCAATCACGCAAACCAGAGCACCGTGCTCCTCAGACACCAGCAGGACACCCTTGCTGACTTCAAACGCAACATCGATGACAGGGAAGCTGACTTCAACAACAGGCTCATCGAGGTATTCGGCTACCCCTACCCCGACGACTGCGGCCCGGGAAAGACCTATCCAACGGGCTATGACCAGACTGGACCCGACATTTACCACTACATGTACATTGACCCGTCGGAAATCCTGGGTGAAGACTACTCCCTGGGAAGTGATTTCCCTGTAACCTACAGAGAGATCGACGTGGACAGTGACGGGGCCCTGGTGGAACATGAAAAAACGGTCATTTACCACGTAGCCAGTGACAGCCGTTTCGGCATGGTAAAGCCCCCTTCCTGGACCGGCCGGAGAAAGGCCACCGGGGAGATCCAGTTGGCATACTCGGAACTGCTCCAGTTGAAGGGAAGACTGGACAAGGCCCTGGATCAGTATGACGCGCTTATCTCGCGAATTGAGAACCAGGCAGAGCTTATCCAGGCCCAGTATGGCTATAACAGTGAAGAGATCAAGGTACTTAACGCTTCGAAGGCCACGCAGCAATCACTTAACGACCACATAAGGGGTGCAAAGGACCAGGGGGCCTCTGGTCTTACCGCTGCCAAGGTAGCAACCCTGATTGCAAATGCCACTATGGAGATGCTGCCCAAGTCAGCCGGCATGGCCTTTGATGCAACCTCTGTTGCCAGGGGAGGCATACTGCTGGCAGGGGGACTGACTTCAGAGGTCTTGATGGAAAACGCTGACACCAAAACCGTTTCAGTACTGGAATCCCAGCAGGCCAAGGAGATCTCCTCAATGGAGACAAACATCACCCTCCGCACCCTCCAGGGCGACTTTGCAGCCCGCAAGGAGATTCTTGTCCTTGAAAACCTGGTTCGTTCCGAGGCAGGCCTGCGCTACGAGATAACAAACCTGATGGCAGCCATGCAGCAGGCTGCAAGGAGCTATCTCATGGCGCTTACCAGAGGCCAGAGGCTGCTTGCTGAACGCCTGAGGTTCCGCAAGCAGACGGCGTCACAGATAGTGGACTACCGCTACAAGGATATGACCTTCAGGATATTCCGCAATGACGCGCTGCAGAAATACAGGGCACAGTTCGACATGGCTGCCCGTTACGTTTACCTGGCAGCAAAGGCCTACGATTACGAGACGGCACTCCTGCCTGAAGATAGCCGGGCTGGAGAGAGCTTCCTTACGGATATAGTCAGGCAGAGGACAATCGGGATGATCCAGAACGGCCAACCGCTTACCGGCACCGGGCTGGCTGACCCCATGAAACGCATGTGGCAAAACTTCCAGGTCCTGAAGGGCCAGATGGGATTCAACAACCCGCAGATTGAAACCAACCGCTTCTCCCTGCGGGAGGAACTTTTCAGGATCAGGATGGACCAGGGCTCAAACATCACCTGGAAACAGGTGCTTGAGCAACACAGAGTAGCGGATCTCTGAGACATCCCGGAGTTCAGGCGTTACTGCCGCCCCTTTGCCCCGGAAGGCATTCCGCAGCCTGGAATCGTCATCCCGTTCTCCACAACAGTAACATCCGGCCTGAATTTCTTCAGGTGGCCCCTGGCAGGTGGTGACTCCTACTACTCGGCATCAAACTTTGCCACAAAGGTACGGGCTGCCGGGGTCTGGTTCAGCAACTATAACAACGTCGGGCTTGCCGAAACCCCCAGGATATACCTGGTACCCGCAGGGCAGGATGTGGTGCGGAGTCCGGCCTACTACAACTTTGAAATCAGGACGTGGCACGTAATGGATCAAAGACTGCCCCTGCCTTTCCCGGTTTCCGGGCCTGAACTTGATAATAACTCCGGGTGGATACCCACTGTTGACACGATTTTTGACGAGATGTTCCAGGTACGCAGGCATTCGGATTTCAGGGCATACCATGACAGCGGATACCTTAATGAATCAGAGATAAACTTTGACAGCCGACTGGTTGGCCGCTCGGTGTGGAATACGCGCTGGCTCCTTATAATCCCGGGCCAGAGCCTGCTCTACGACCCGGATGAGGGCCTGGATACATTCATCTACGGGCCGCTTATGCCAGGGACCCAGGATGAAAGGACCGGGGACGGTGTCTCTGACATAAAGATATTCTTTGAGACGTATGCCTATTCCGGCAACTAAAGCCTTGTGCGAAAGGGGACTGTTTTGAGCTTAAAAAACATTCCGGTCGCAGTGCTGCTCTGCCTCCTGCTCTTCATGCCAGGCTGCTCGCGCCAGGGTCAGGAAGAAACCGGGGGGAAAGGGCAGCCAGAGGAAAACGCTGGGCCTGTGATCGCAACAGTTGGGGAAAACAGGATTCATGCCGGGGCATGTGAGCAGTTCATCAAGGCCAGGCATGTGAGCACGGGGCCGCACCTGGTCAAGACGGCAAGAAAGCGGCTCAGGGACATGCTCGCCACCGAGGCCCTCTACCAGGAAGCGCTGCGCATGAAAATCGATCAGACCCCGGAGGCCCGGCGAAGGATCCGGCAGATAATCATCCAGCAGCTCCTGGAAGAAGAGGTGGCAAAACCGGTGAACCAGTGGCGCATAACCCACAGGGAACTCCGGGAATACTATGAAAGGCACCTGGATGAATTTTCAAGCCCCGAACAGGTCCGCATTTCCGACATATTCATTGCGGTCCCCAGCGGGGCAACACCCAAGCAGAAGGAAGAAAAAAGGGCCATTGCTGACGAAGTCCTTAAAAAGGCCGGCGAAAACAGGAACAGGATTTTCGGTTTCAGGAACCTTATCAGCAGGTACTCCGACATACCGGGATCCTGGCCGAGGGGTGATACAGGCTTCTTTGACCGCAGGGGCAGGCCAGTGGGGATTCCCCAGGCCCTTGTGAATGCCGCCTTTGCGTTAAAAAGGACCGGCCAGGTTGCAGATCACGTGATCGAGACCAGTGACGGCTTTCATGTGATCATGCTTACAGGCAGACGCTCTGCAATGAAAAAGAGCCTCAGGGAAGTGGCTCCGGCCCTTAAAAGGAGGATGAAGCGTGAAGAGCGTGAGAGACGGCGCAGGGAATTTATGGAAATGGTAATGAATAAGGCCCACATAGAGATTAATGAAGACGCATTTAAAAAGGTCATCAATGACATGGCCCGGAAAGAGATGAGCAGGGGGCATGCTGAAAACCCATCCAAGGGAATTCCTGCTACTGCAAACAGGAGCAGGGGCAACATGCCTCCCGCCTTCCCTCAGACCGGAACATTTCAGGCAGAATAAGGAGAGAGCCATGGATAACAGACAACAAACTTCAACTGTCCAGGGAGTGACAGCCGCTCTTAAAACCAGGCATTTAAGCATCGTTGCCTTCCTGCTCGTGTTCCAGGTTACCCTGGGTGTTTGCCTTGCCAATATCCCTGAACCCGGAATCATTCTCTATGGCAAGGTCTTTGATAACGGGAGCCTGCTTACCAGCGGAGAACTTACGTGGACATTTGCGCCTGCTTCCGGTGGAGAGGCCGTTGTCATAACTACCACGCTCATGCGGATCGATGCAGAGGGGGGCCCTTACTCATACAGGGTGGAATTGCCACTTGCCTCGGTAGTGCCAGGCTCCCCGGACAGTTCCGGCACCCTTGTCATCACGGATTCATCTGTTGAATACTACAGGACCGCCCAGGTAACCGGCACATCCATTACCATGACAGACACTGTCACCCTTTCCTTTGAGAACAGGGGACATACGAATATATAAACATAGGCTCATCTTCGTCAGGCGACACGGACAGTGACGGCATGGCCGACAACTGGGAGCAGGCCATTGTTGATGCAGACCTGGATGATGATATTTTGAGCGTAAGCGATGTGTTCTGGGGCGATGATTTTGACGGGGACGGGGAGAGCAACTGGACAGAGTGGCAGAATAATACTGATCCCACGGATGCCTCGTCTGCATCAGACATCAGCATGGCCTACAACAACTTTCTTTTCGAAATATTCAGGGGTGCTGAACAGCCGGACTCAGGGCCGTTTGTGGCATCCCGGTGGGGTGCCAGGCTGATCTGCTGGCCCAGGGAAGATGAGTCTTTCATTTCCGGATACCTGAAAATACCCGGTGATGAGACGCCGGTCCCACTCAAGGTAAACGAAACAGGGGACAAGGCACGCTTCATGGACATGGATTACTCCTCTCTTGATGATCTTGCGGCAACGTATGTGCCAGGGGAGTACAGGGTAAACCTCATGGCCCTTGAAGGCCTGTCCGGCCCGCATCAACTTCGGTTCAAGGTTGAGTTACCCTTTTACTCCTCGGAAAGCTTTCCTGACTACATAGCCATAGAATCCCCCTGGCCACGGCAGACCGGTGTGTCCACCACGCCGCTTTTTGATTTTGGCTCGGATGCATGGAATTACGTTGAACTGCTGAAGGCTGATACGCTTATGGAAACTTATCTCCATTTGAAGGATAACATGGATACGGATGTGCATGAAGTCCCTCCGGAGGCAGCGCTTGAAAACGGCGTGTGGTAACTCCTTGGCGTGGATAACTACCACCGGAGCGCCTCATGGCTTGGAAGCCTTACAATCCTTCCCTTCAGGACGGTTGGCATCGCCTGCACCGGAGACATTGACCATGACGGAGACGTGGATGGCGAGGATCTCGCCGTTCTGATGAATGCATACAATGCCTCATCTTCCGACCCTGGCTTTGATCCCGATGCGGATTTCAACAGCGATGTTCAGGTAGACGAGACTGATGTCCTGATGTTGATGGATTACTTTGGGAGTACACAGTGTATAATAGAGTAATATTCCATGAACTGCCTGTGGCATTCCAACTCCCCGGCACACATGTCCGGAGAAACCTTTTGCCTAATAAAAGGATGCAAAAAAAATGTCCTATATGCCTGATGATCCGGTTTTTCTTTTTTTTGTTATACCTCTTTTACTGGTAGCACTCCTGTTTGTATTCCTGCAGTGGAAGGAACGCAAAAAACGGGTATCCCGCTATAAAGACATGGAGGCCAGGGCTCTACAACTCGGAGGACGATTTGTGGGAGATAGGCAGAAAATCCCGAAGCATGCAGCATCGCGCTTTTCTCTTTTCCGGCTCTCTCCAACCGGGGCTGAGGCACATGGCGTCATGGAATTCCCAAGAGGAGAGTACTTGATTACTGTCTTTGATTTTGAACTGCGCAGGCAACGAGAGACCAGTATCCATCAGACAGTTGCCATGGTGCGAAAGCCCGGTATGAATCTGCCGCATTTCCAGATAAAGGCTAAGCGTGCTGGCAAGCATGAACGTTTTACACAAAAGGTTCCAGGGGAACTCTCTTTATTCGGAATGAAACTGTCCCTTGACGGATTAAAAGAGACTGAATTTCAGCCACTGGCCCATCACAGGCTCCGCAAGGCACGGGACGTGGCCGAATCTGACCTGCATGTGCTTTCCCAGAGCAGGCTTGTCTCCCTGATGGATATGCATGAGAATTTCAGCATGGAAGCAAACGGGGATACAGTAATTCTATACCAGAGAGGCCATGTTACAGAGTTTGAAGAGCTGCCGGTTTTCCTTGATCTTGCAGAAAAAGTAGCAGTCTATGCTGAAGAGGCCCTGGCGGACGTAACAAAATCCTCCCTATCATTGACAAATAACATAACTGTTCACACAAGTTGAGACAGAAACGTCCTGGCAGGCACCTTGACAGGGTACGAAACAGAAAAGCAGTCCGCATCCACAAAGGGGGCATCAATTGAGACCTGAAATGCATGTGATGCCTCTATAATTTTCTGAAAATATTCCAGACTACGACTGAGGCTGCGATCCGATATCTTGACCTCCACAAGGAACCAGGGGAAATCATCACGGATTACCAAAAAATCAACCTCTTTTTTCTCCCTGGTCCTGAGAAAATAAAGGCCATTTCAGGCCCTGAGTCGAAATGGTTTTCAAGGGTCCTGTTATAAATCCTGGGAAGATACGTCATGCATTTATGGTATCATGAAGCCCCTTAGTACACAAGACCAAACCACGACACATCGTGTAATTATCGTGACAATTACACTATATGTCTTATAATTGTCATGAAATCATGATAGAGACTTGAGCTTGAAGCAGCCCTCTCTTCCAATTAAAAACTGGCAACTACCCCCGAATTCTACGTGGACTTACAGCTCAAGGTCCCACACGGTCCAGCCATCTCTTGCCTCGACATTTTCTGTAATGCCAAATGGTTGAGGGGATGTACAGGCTATAAAGCATTTAATTTCTGAAATATTCTTATAAAAGGATACCAGCCTGGTCAACCCCTTGGTATCGCGGTTTGATGGACGTTCAGTTAATTTACACTCTATTGCCGTCAGCGTGGTTCCCGTTTCTATCAAGAGGTCAACTTCATTACCTGCCTGATCCCGCCAATACCACAGGGAAGCAGATGGCTGATGCCAATCCCGCCACCTCAGCCATTGACTAATGACATAATTTTCCCATAAGGCCCCTATAAAATGGCTTTTAAGCATGGCTCGTGCTGACTGAAAACCCATCAAAAAGGCTGCCAGTCCGGTATCCATAAAGTAGAGCTTGGGAGATTTCGCCAGACGTTTGCCCAGGGATTTATAATATGGCTCCAGGAGAAATATCTGGCCGGAGGCTTGGAGGACACTAATCCACTGCCGGGCCGTTGTGGCAGAAATGCCGACATCACGTCCAATTTCCGACATATTCAGTGTCTGGGCACACCGGGCAGCGCACGCACGTAAAAAACGCTCAAAATCTCTGAGGTTTCCCACGTTCAGAAGATTTCGAACATCCCGTTCCAGATATGTGGCAACATAGCCCTGATACCAACGATCCCGGGACACAGGTGCTTCAGGGGTATCCCACAGACGGGGATATCCACCCCGCCACAGGAATTCATGCCACATTTCCCTGGATGGCTCATAGGCAGCTTGCCATTCTGTCCCGGAAAGGTCGGCAAAAGGTATGACAGCAGCCCTGCCGGCAAGGCTGTCCGCGATATTATTCATCAATATGAAATTCTGAGAACCCGAAAGGATAAACAGGCCGTACTCACCCCTGTGGGCATCCACAAAGGTCTTGATCTGGCGAAAAAAGGCAGGGGCATACTGCACCTCATCAATTACTACCGGCGGAGGATATAACTGAAGGAATTCTTCAGGCCTTGTCTCAGCCATCTCGGCATGGGCGGCAACATCCAGAGATACATATGTCCGGCTGGTGAACGTCCGCTCCAGTACACTGGTCTTGCCGACCTGACGCGGCCCTACAAGGACTACCACGGGAAATGATGAGGCAATGTCCCTCAACTCACTGGAAATTTCTCTTTCAATCCACATAATTGACAATTTTAAGCTTGCGCCTCAAAATTGTCAAATATATACGGAAATAATGTATGAATTGAGCTATACCGCCTAACCTTCCAAAATCACCAACAAAGAAACATCCTTTTTATCCAGTTTCTCATATAGTTATTGTCCATCCAGAAATGACTGATTTTGGGCGGCCATTTACTGACAAGACACTATTACGTATGCAATTATTGTGCATGCAATAAAAAGTGGTGCCTATTTTGTTTGTTGTTTTTACTAAAAGCTCAAAACTCGATAACTCAAGACGCACGTGT
>WGBG01000090.1 GCA_015494395.1 Deltaproteobacteria bacterium | reverse complement strand
GCAAGGAGGCAGGAAGACAGGAGGTACGATTCAATCTCCATCTCCTGGAGCCTGGTAATGGCGCTGGCTGCATCATTGGTATGGAGGGTTGAGAACATCAGGTGTCCTGTGAGGGCTGACTGAACGGCAATTTCAGCGGTCTCCGTATCCCTGATCTCGCCGATAAGAACCACGTCAGGGTCCTGGCGCAGTATTGTTCTCAGGGACGAGGCAAAGGTGAGGCCGATGTCAGGCTTTACCTGGATCTGGTTTATGCCGTCAAGCTGGTATTCAACCGGGTCTTCAACAGTGACAATCTTTTTGTCCGGCGAGTTGATGCGGTTCATCACCGCATAGAGGGTTGTGGTCTTTCCGCTTCCTGTAGGGCCGGTAACCAGGACCATGCCATAGGGTTTCTGTATAATCTCTTCGAAGTGTGAGAGTATGTCTTTTGATAGCCCCAGGCTCGGAAGTTCAAGTTTTACCTCGTCGCGGTTCAGGAGCCTGAGGACAATGCTTTCTCCAAAAAGGGTGGGCAGGGATGAGACACGGATGTCAATTTCCCTTTTGCCTTCTCTTACCTTGATGCGTCCGTCCTGTGGAAGCCTCATCTCGGCAATGTTCATCTTTGCCATGAGTTTCAGGCGCGATGTTATGGCAGGCTGCAGCCGTTTTGACACTGTCTCAACATCGTGGAGCACTCCGTCAATACGGAAACGGATCTTCAGTTGATCCCTGTAGGGTTCAAAGTGGATGTCTGATGCCTTTACCTCCAGGGAACGGCTGATTACATGGTTAACCAGCCTGATGACAGGCGCTTCACTTGCAAGGTCTCTTAGTTGTTCAGGGTCATCCCAGAGGCTGTCATCAAGGTCAGCAGTCTCTTCATCTTCGGTGCCTTCCAGGTCAACGTCTGCCTCATACCACCGGTAAACCGCAGCCACAATATCCTCTTCCTCTGCCCAGCGCGGTTCAATCTTGACTTTAAAAATGCCTGACAGGAGTTCGCGAAGGTACAGGTCAAGTGGATCAGCCATTGCCACGGTTACCTTTTCAGGGGTAACGGAAATCGGAACAACCTTCCATTGCTTCATGGTTTGGGGAGCAAGCCCATCAACCATAGGGGGTTCTTCGGGAAATTCTCCTGCATCCATGAGGGTAAAACCAAAATTCGCAGGATCAGGGGGCATGAACCGGGTATTGCTTCCGGTTGCCTCCTCCGTCCTGTTTTCTGAAGGGGGAATGTCCCCGTTTCCATTGCCGTTTTCAGGCAGTGGCAGACCAAATATTTCCCTGAAACGTATATTCAGTTTTTCAATATCTAGCCCTGCAGGTAATTGCATGCGTTGGTCTCCGGTGCTGGTGTTATTAATTCATCCTGGCAGCTATTCCCAGCTTACTATATCTGCATCTTCTCCTTCCCCGCCTGGCTCTCCATCCCGTCCGTAACTTAAGAGGTCATAGTCTCCATGTTCTCCTGGAGATGTATAGACATAATCGTTCCCCCACGGGTCCTTTGGAATGGCCTTTGGCAGATACGGGCCTGCCCAGTTTTTCAACCCCTGTGGATTCTTGCGCAGTGCCTCTAGGCCCTCATCGGTCCTTGGATAGCGACCATTGTCCAGTCGGAATTCGTCAAGGGCCGAGCCGAACAGTTCAATCTGTGCCTTGGCGGTTTTTTGTCTGCTGGCCCCGAGCTTTCCGAAGAATTTAGGCGCTACCAGTCCAGCCAGGAGGCCGATGATGATAACAACTACCAGCAGTTCAATCAGGGTAAAACCGTGGTTATTGAGATTATTTTTATATCTGGGCTCTGTTGCATGCATGGTTTGATCTTCCTCTTTACTGGGTTTCGTTAGGTTGGTTTGTAAGCAAAGTTGGTATCTATTCAGCGTGGTAAATGGTTTTGTTTTGGAGTGACTTTGAACAATTTCGTAGTTTTTCTTGGCGAAGCGCAGCCACAAAAATCGCGTCTGTCTGAGCGAGGAACGAGCGAGTTTCGCGATTTTGGCGTAGCAAGCCTTAGAAAAACAAGAAATTGTTCACCGGAACGGAAAAACAAGATCATTTACCAACCTTCATTAAAATATAATACGCTGAACAGTTACCAAAGTTGATGCTTATCTTGAATTTTAACAGATTGTCTTTTCTTTTACCATCTTACCACAAACGCCTGGGAAAATCCGTTCCTTTCAAATCTTGCCCGCACCCTTCTGGCTGCCTGGTAGTTGTGCGCTGCAAAAATCTGCACCCTGTAAAATATCCCCCTGTCACTTTCATATTTTCTCACCCGGACTTTTTTATATAAAAGAGAGAGCTTGTCCCGCAGCGTGTAAGCATTGTACCTTGATTTGAATGCCCCTACCTGCACATAAAAATCGCCGGTGGTGAGGTTGGGGATGCGCTTAAGCCCTGATGACCTGTCTCCCACCTTGCGGCTCTGGCTTAATGCAACTATCTCAACCTTTGCAGTACCGGGGCCAACTATTCCAAGTTTTTTGGCAGCACTGTAACTGAGATCAATTATTCTGTTTTTTACAAATGGTCCTCTGTCATTGATCCTTACCACTGTTTCCCTGCCAT
>WGBG01000089.1 GCA_015494395.1 Deltaproteobacteria bacterium | reverse complement strand
TATATCTATCATACTCTTCAACTTTTGAAACCCTTCGGGATTGCCGGATTCACTGCATCTCCTTTGTCAGAGAAATTCCCATATAGCCGACTATTATGGGAATTTCCCTTTCGCGGATCTACAGCAAATCCGACAATCGCTCAATCCAGGTATTGGATACATTGTTGAAAACACAAAACTGAACCGCAGAGGCCGCGAAGGGCGGAAAGGGGGTTTAGATTTTCCCGGTCGGCATTAACCGCCAGCAGGGAGAAATAACTTGCTTAGCGGTGTTCTTTGCGTTCCTGGCGTCCTTGCGCAAAGCGTGCGGTTCCTCAACCGCAAAGAACGCTAAAGACGCGAAGAAAGAAACTCAAGGCTGAAAGTTTAAGGCTCAAGGTCTATTAATAGCATTAGTTTTTCTCGGGGTTCCTGGCATCTTGAAGGCGGTAGACCTCTGACTTTACACTACACTGTAGCCATGCCGAGTTAATTCACTCTTTAGCGCCATCTGTGCCAAAGGCTCTCCATGCACCAGTTTTATCCTTGCAGGTTTTTCTTTCATGGATTTGGTCCACTGAACCAGCCCATGTGCATCTGCATGAGCGGAATAGCCTGAAATCTTGGTAACCTTTGCCCTTATGGAGATTCTCTCTCCGTCAATGACCGCATACCCTCCGGGCTTGTGGCTATATCTAAGAATGTCCCTGCCTGATGTACCCATTGCCTGATACCCCACAAAAACAATATGATTTTCAGGATCAGGAAGCGCCCGCTTCAGATGGTCCACAATCCGGCCTCCAGTACACATGCCACTTCCAGCAACAATTATAGCAGGCTTGTCATAATCCAGCAGACGTACATGATCATGAAACCTGGCAGCAGAATACAGACCATTGAAATCAAGGGGATCATCGCCTGATAACATTAATTCCTTTGCCTCCTGGTCCCAAAACTGGGCCAGGAACGAAAAGATTTTTGTTATTTCCGCACCCAGAGGAGTATCAACAAAGACTGGCACGGGAGATGTTCCTGAATCATGTCTTGAAAATAAAGGAAATTTCTGCCGCCACTCTGCTTCTGTAAACAGACGATCAAGCTCATAAAGCAGCTCCTGGGTCCTTCCCAAGGCAAACGCCGGGATATAGACGGTTCCCTGATTTTCAATAGTGGCAGAAATCACCTCTCCCAACCTGCAAAGCCGTTTTTCCCTATCTTCGTGCAGCCTGTTGCCATAGGTTGATTCCAATACGAGCAAATCACTTGCTTCCGGGATCTCCGGATCAGGGAGCAATGGTGTATCTAAATTCCCAAGGTCACCGGAAAACAGTACCGAGTACTCATTGGTTCCATGTCTGAATACAAAACGAATGAACGAAAAACCAAGTATGTGCCCGGCACGACCAAGGGAAAAAGATGCTCCCCCCTTGAGGTCAAAACTCTGGCCATATTCAAATCCCCACGACAACTCATCTATAATTCCAAGGATCTTTTCAAGCTCTTCCCCTGAATAATCCATGAAGTTCATAGCATCCCTTAACATTACAGCAAGAAGGGCCTTTGTAGGATGTGAACAGATTATGTCTCCATTGAATCCAGATGTTATAAGACTGGGTAACCTGCCGATATGGTCTATGTGAGCATGGGTAAGAAATATGTAATCAATATTGTCAGGGGCCACCGGCCACTCTGACAAGGGTAATGCCTGGTCATTCCCCTGCACCGCCCCACAGTCCACCATGATATTCAGTCCGTTACACTGAAGCAGATGGCATGACCCGGTAACGCAATTTTCAGCACCCAGATGTGTTAAATCAGGGATGGTTGACAAGGAATCGGCCTCTCAAAGGACTACGGGAAAATCTGTTTATCAGTTAGAAGATAAAAGCTGAACCGCAAAGGGAGAAGCTCAAGGCTCAAAGATGAAAGCTCAAAGCGAAAAGCTGAACCGCTAAGAACGCAAAGGGTTTTGGCTTTTCCCTGGCGGGGAAACCGATAGGGAAAGCATCTTCCTGGTGTAGTGTTTTTCTTGGCGTTCCTGGCGTCCTTGAGCGAAGCGGGCGGTGAAAAAGCGCAAAGGAACGATTATTTTACCAATGGAGCGCCTACAGTAATTAACCATAAGTCCCGTTTAAGACTGGTATTTTGATCATCTCTTCTTCATATTCCCTGGCTTGGACTTTTTGAAAAATATTTTGACTTACCTCGGGGGACAGTACTCTTTCACCGCAGCCTGGGCACAATTCAAATCTCACATCTCTAACCATGTAAAGTTTACCATTAATTCTGAGATCAATTTCACCCATTTTTTTTATCAAGACCTCGCCACAAGCCGCACATTTCATTTCTTCTTCCTCCTGACCGTGTAATTGTGGTCCCATGCTGTCGAATTAAGAGTTGGATCATAACTTGTAATTACCCATAAAGGTTTCAAGGAACAAAGCACATGTAAAAATCTGTTTCTTCCAGTAATACCACATATAAGACAAGTCGATCCATACTTATCATGGGGATAATATTCGATAATTTCACCATTCAGAATTGCCTCTTTGATTTCATCAGGAGATATATGTCGTTCTATACACCTTTCAAGAGCATGGATAGTGAAACGATATTCACCTTGCTCAATAGATTCTTGTATAGAGTTTATATTAACTTCCATAACCAACTAAGAGCGAAGCGGGCGGTGAAATGCAAAAAAGCCGAACCGCTAAGACGCAAAGAACGCTAAAGGTTGTGACTATTCCCTGTCGGGGTGACCGACTGGGAAGATCATCTGACCTGCTCCAGCTCATAAGACCATATCACGTGCATACCCTTCTGCTCTGCGTATTCCTGTATGGTTGGACGTGTTGAATAGGTTACCAAAAGTGGCAAGACATGTTCGCCAACCACATGACCGGCCTTTAACCGCTCCAATAGTTTCTGGAACCTGTCAACATCCTTTTTGGACAGCTTGGCCTTGCCTTCTCCAACGACAAACCACTTTTCATTATCCTTGTGGCCTGTTCCGAACATATTAAGTTCAACTTCCCTGCCATCTATCACAATATACTTTCTGACAAATGGGGAATCAGATTCCAGATCGAATCTGATCTTGAGCAATGCGGGAAGTGCTGCAATTGCCTGGTCTTCCAGGCCGTAACCTACAGTGTCGGAAAGCCCTCCCACCATCTGCCTTGTCTCTCTGAGACCTTTCGCAAGTTTTCTTACCTCCTGCTCAGTGCGCTTTTGGGCGTCAGCTAATTCTTCAACCTTAACAGTTAAAGAATCAAGGCGACGTTCGGTAGATGCCTGGGCTTCGGCCAACTCCTCTACCCTTGCCTCGGTTCGCTTCTGGGCTTCGGCCAACTCCTCTACCCTTGCCTCGGTTCGCTTCTGGGCTTCGGCCAACTCCTCTACCCTTGCCTCAGTACGCTTCTGGGCCTCGGCCAACTCCTCAACTCTTGCCTCGGTTCGCTCCTGGGCCTCGGCAAGTTCCTCTACCCTGTTCTCAGTACGCTTCTGGGCCTCGGCAAGTTCTGCAACAACATTTTTCAGGTCATTAAAATCATCTCTTCTGACTGACTGACTTAATTCCGAGTATATCTGAGCAATTAGCCTTGCCATTTTTTTGGCGGGTTCATCGCCAAAGCTCTCTTTTAAATCAGAATATATAGATAATGTATCTATCATTGTCGCACCTGCTTATAACCTTGCATGTTAATGCCACAAGATGATAATAGCATGTTAAACGTAAAATATGACATGGCAGACCGATGGACCTAAGGGAGAAAGATAGCCCGTAATCTAGCGAGGGTCGCCATGTCATTATCTCTATTATTCCGAACAATTGCCTGGGACTTGGAACCCGTATCTACAAGGAAGGAAAACAGAGACATGGATAAAAAGCTAGATTGAGCGATTGTCGGATTTGCTGCATATCCGCGAAAAAGGTAAAACTGAAAGGTTTCATCCGCTACCCATCAAAAGCCCGATGCACAGCTCTATTCAGGAAGGGCACGAAATCTTCAGCCGCTTTACCATTCCCCTCACTGTTAGGATGACTATCCTGCCCATGCTGGGAACCATACTCAGCCCAGTTGGATTTCCCATGTTTTGTAAGAATATCATAATAATCAAAAACCACCACATTCTTTAACCTGTAATGCGATAACCAACCATTCTCAGAATCTTTCAACCAGTTATTAAATTGCCGCGCGAGCTTGCCACTTTGGGAATATGGTACCGATTTACCCAAAAGCCTCTTCACCAAATTTTTAAAGCCATTGGGTGAGACTAGAGGAGGAGCGGTAACAGCCACGAAGAGGGTATCAGGATATTTCTCAAAAATCGGCAGCAGACTTTTATAGGCATCCTTCGCCCGCTTTACTGATGCGTCATCTGGAAAATTATTATTTGGGAAGCAGGATTTGAACATAATGACCTGATTCTTTTCATCGTCAGGCAACAGATCATCCTGATTCTTTGTCTTGAGAATGCGATCCATTTGATCCCTGAACTTGGGTGGCCAGTCCAGGAGATCGGTCTTATCGCCGATAATGGAATGATAGGATGCCTCGTGCACGTTGTAATTATTCTGTTCAAGGAGTCTGCGCAGCCCACCGCCATTCGGGTGGGTCTTGTAAATGCAGTTCTGACCAACAGACGGCCCTTTATCAGCCATTAACTGTCCACCACATGAATGGTGGATAAACAGGAGGTTCAGAGTGTGGGATGGTGGGGAATCTGGATATTTTGTTAAATCTATAGTTTTCACCTGTTTCACCTCATTGGAAATTTTTTCTTCATTGGTAGTACATGAAACTAAAACTAACAAAACAAAAACCAGGCTCAATGACAATCTGTAAGGCATGTTATACTCCTCATGAAATAAAAACTGAACCACAAAGAAAATAGCTCAAAGCTCAAGGCTGAAGGCTCAAAGCAAAAAGCTGAACCGCAAAGGCGCAAAGGACGCTAAGGGTTGTAAATATTCCCTGTCGGGGTGACCGACAGGGAAGAAATCACTTACTTGGCGTTGTTCTTTCTCGGCGTTCCTGGCGCACTTGAGCGAAGCGGGCGGTAAAGAAGAAAATTCAAAGTAATAAGCATGGCAGTACCAAGCCCAAAAGTTACGAAACCTGAAAATTCATGCAGAAAGCCCTGCGCAACCTTTTCACCGTAAAAAGAGGCCATAACTGCCGTCGCACTGAGTCGTATGGTATTTGCGATGATCGCAATCGGAATGGCAGACATAAACAAAAGCCACTTTTTCCACGAAGAAAATTTAGCCTGCCATGCCAGAAAGGCACTGAGAGCAAACATGGTCATCAGAGACCGAAGTCCTGAGCAGGCATCTACAACCTCCAAAGTGGTAGTTGGCAGGTATAAAACATTTCCATGACGCAGTATTGAAAGGCCAAGCAACCTGACCACCTGTTCAGCAAGGGCTGATGAGAATAATTGAAGAGGAAATGCTATCTTGTTCCAGATAATAGCAGGAAGTGGAATCATGAACAGCAGGTAAAAAATTGGGACTGCAAGTACCTTGAAATAGTGAAAACCGAAAAGGAAAATTACTATGCCTGATAATACCAGGATCAAAGAAGTTCTTTTGAGGAAAAACTCGGAACCGATATATCCCAGCACCAACTGGGCAAGACCAAGCAGCACCAACAAAAGCCCGACATTAGAAGGCTGTGGATTGATTCGGCTTAATTTGTGTCTCAGTTCCCATACCATAAAAACCGATATGAAAGGGATAAAAAAGCCATGCGAGTAATTGTCGTTGCTGTTCCAATCTGCAAAAAGCCCCTGGAAGACTTGGAAATAAAGGACCAGAAGACCGAGGCCAACAACCCCAATGTATAATGCGTTACGGTTGGGCATTCCTGAACCATTCGTGCTGCCGCTCACAAATCAGCGCCAGGCAAAAATCTTTTGAGCTCATATAATACGACAGTTGCGAAACGCTTCAGTTCTGTTTCTGTGGTTTGGATACCATCCTCGTTGCAAGGGGCAATGATTCGCACAAAAGCCCCGTCACGTCTGTGCTTTAAAAGGGCATCAAGTACAAGATAAAACTTTTCCCAATATTCAGATGCTATAATACGCCCGCGATTCTGATACCAGTACAAGACTATCCGTCTTGCCTGACCATTCTGAATAATCATTTCAGTTACGGTGGCAGCACCATCCTTTACAGGAAGAGTCACTTTCTTTACTGAAGCTATGCCCCAACCACCACCAGGCAAACAATTTTTCGGAGAGTGGTACGCCCCATCTACACCTACTGCATGATAATAGCCAACATAAAAATTTATGTGCTTTCCTGTAGAGTTAACAAAATCATAATTGATGTAGTCTGTAACACCAAGCATCTGTACCACTGATTCAGAAGAAGGAATGATATCTGCTACCTTCCAGTCACCTATTTGACGCGGGAATTTTTCAAGGGATGTTTTAATGGGAACAGGCCTTACTGTACCGGTACTATGAATAAGATAACCAGCACAAGCGAAGCACAGAAGCAATATAACTATGCGTATTTTCATTACAAAAAGATGAACTGCTAAAATACTGAGTTTTTACCCCCTCCCTGTTGGCGTGAACCGAAGGGGAAAAAACTCACTTGGCGTTGTTCTTTGCGTTCTTGGCGTCCTGGAGCGAAGCGGGCGGTTCATAAACTCAGGAGGCCACGAGTCGCTCAATAAGCGCCTTCACAATCCTTTCCCCTGCCTTTCCATCCCAGTATGGAGGTATCTCTCCTTTTTTCCCTTGGCCTGCAAGTATTTTCCGGGCTGTAGATAAAATTTTGGCAGGGTCCGTACCGGTTAGATAATTAGTACCAAGGGCCACAGTCACTGGCCTTTCAGTATTCTCTCTCATGGTAATACAGGGAACTTGCAGGGCTGTGGTCTCCTCCTGAATACCGCCTGAATCAGTGAGTACCATGGTTGCAGACGCAATAAGGTTCAGGAAATCCAGATAGGGCAAAGGGTCAAGCAATTGTATCTTCGAATTTTGCTCAAGGGCCGCCAAGAGTTCAAAATGCTCAAGGGCGTTCCTGGTTCTTGGATGAACCGGGAAGACAAGAGGAATGGATTTTGAAATTTCAACAAGGCACTCTATAAGTGGTGTTAATGCGTCACGGGTATCCACATTACTGGGACGATGCATGGTAACCAGGGAGTAGGATGATGGAATTTTAAACCGGTTGCGGACATCACTTTTTTTGGCCATGGACAGGTGGCGCAGCAACGTGTCAATCATGACATTTCCAACCATGACCATCTTTTCCGAGGCAACTCCCTCGGATCTTAGATTCTTGACAGCATCTTCTTCAGTAAGGAACAGTATATCGCTCAGGGCATCTGTAAGTATCCTGTTGATCTCCTCAGGCATATCCCTGTCAAATGATCTGAGCCCTGCCTCAACATGCACAATGACAGGGCGTACCCTGCCATTTCCTGCGCCAGTATGGGGATAAATAATCTTGGAGGCTACCAGGGTGCAGGCCACGGTGGAGTTGACATCTCCCACTACAATCAGAACGTCCGGCTGCTCATCAAGCAAAACAGGCTCAAAGCGTTTCATAATCTCCGCCGTCTGCAGGGCATGAGACCCTGAGCCCACTTCCAGGTTTATATCCGGTACAGGAATGCCAAGCTCCTTAAAAAAACACTGTGACATCTTTTCATCATAATGCTGCCCCGTGTGGACAAGGATATGCTCTATGTAGGGATCAACGCCGGAATTATTATGTGACTTCACGGCCTCTGATATTGAGGCGACCTTCATGAAGTTGGGCCGTGCCCCTGCTATGGTCATTATTTTCAAATTATTCATTGGATAGTTATTTCGTATAGTTAGTAGATAAAGCTGAACCGCAAGAGGAATAAGCTCAAAGCTGAAAGCTCAAAGCTCAAGGTTCATCGTTGGTATTGTTGTTTCTTTGCGTTCCTGGCGTCCTTGAGCGAAGCGGGCGGTTCAATGCAAATTGAGAAACGCATTACATGTCTTAAAAGTGCATTCAGAGAATCTGTCAAGAAAGGTGTCCAGTTTTTTAAGATTGTCTTCTATGCCAACATAATGCCTGAAACGATAATCCGGCCTGAGCCCCTTCGCCCTGGGCTGACCGGGATCAAACTCCCACGGATGACAGTAAAACAGGTAATATTGCTGTTGCCTGAGTATTTTTTGTACACCCCTGCAGAATAGCCACAGGGGATACAGGCGAAAATAACCTCCTCCACCCCAGGGAAATACCTTGCCGGCAAGCTCCAGGTTGCTTACCGGTATCTCATAGATGCCGTTGGCAGACTGCATGAGCCGGCCTGATGTTTCTGACCATGCACCTTCGAGTCTTCCATAACGGCTGTTCATGCTGAAGCTGTTATAACTTGAATCGTATTGATGACCTGTTTGTGCCAGCAGTTCAATTAATTCCGGCGTTACAGAAAAACTGGGGGCCCTGTAACCTGTAACTGCCTGCCCGGTTATCCCTTCCAGCAGGTCCTTGCTTTTTTGCAGGTCGTTTTCCAGCTCATCCCTGTTTATGCCGCTGCATAATCTGTGGCCATAACCATGTGATGCTATTTCATGCCCGTGAGAGGCTATTTGCCGGACTATTTCCGGATACCGTTCTGCAATCCAGCCAAGAACAAAAAACGTGCATTTAATATCGTGACGATCAAACAGCTCCAGTAATGCCGTGGTTGAGGCATGAACTCTTGATTCACATGTCTCCCAGCATGAATGAGGAAAATGCCCGCGCAGATTTTCAACCTGGAACCAGTCCTCCAGGTCCACGGTTACAAGGATTACTCTTTCAGTCATGCAGGGAACCGGTTGACCTATGCCAGCAATAACTAATACGTAACTGATCACAGGGTTAAGGTCGAGTTTTTTGCTTACCTTCCCCATTCTGTAAGCGTTTACAGGGTGCCACAGATGCAAGGCGGCGGGTGCGCAGTAGTACTCCCTGCACTTCAAGCGCCCGTGAACACAGCAGATGTGGTACCCTGTGAACGCTTACACTAATACCCATGCCGCATAATAACTCCGCGTTTGAACAGCTCCCTTGTTATGAGCTCTACACACTCCTCAAGGGGCTGATAACCTGTAAGGACTTCTATGTCAGGGTTTTCCGGGGGCTCGTATGGTGCCGATATCCCTGTATAATTCTTGATTTCTCCTGCCCGGGCCTTTTTGTAAAGTCCTTTGACGTCGCGCTGTTCACATATCTCAAGAGGACAGTTGCAGTATATTTCAATAAGATTTTCATGGCCTATTA
>WGBG01000088.1 GCA_015494395.1 Deltaproteobacteria bacterium | reverse complement strand
TATATCTATCATACTCTTCAACTTTTGAAACCCTTCGGGATTGCCGGATTCACTGCATCTCCTTTGTCAGAGAAATTCCCATATAGCCGACTATTATGGGAATTTCTCTTTCGCGGATCTACAGCAAATCCGACAATCGCTCAATCCAGGTCTTTATAACAACCGTATATTCAAGACGGAAAGTGCGCGTTATCAGGACAACACCACCTGAGGGGTTATGATCACGAAATTTATAGGCAGAAAAAGGGAATTGCGACTACTTGAGGATGCTTACCGGGGACCAGAGCATACCTTTATACCCATATACGGCCGACGCAGGGTCGGCAAGAGTGAACTGATCAAGCACTTTATCAGGGATAAAAAGGCTGTTTACTTCCTTGGCAAACAGGCGCCTGCCCGTCTTCAAATACGGGAGTTTATGCGCAATGCCGCATCTGCCCTTGATCAACCGCTGCTGGAAAAAACCTCTGTCAATGACTGGCAGGATGCAATCTCGGTAACTGTCTCACAGCTTAATGCCGAAGAGTCGTTAATAATCGTTATGGATGAGTTTCAATGGACAGTGGAGGCGAGTCCGGAACTTCCGTCCTTATTACAGGCGCTGATTGACCAGGGTTGGGGAGGCAGGGGAAAGATCTTTCTGATAATTTGCGGCTCGTATATCGGCTTCATGGAGAAAAGGATACTGGGTGAGAAAAGCCCCCTGTTCGGACGCCGATCCCGCCAGATTCTCCTTAAGCCGTTTTCTTACCTTTAAGCTGCTGAGTTTCACCCTGAATGGTCGGTTACAGACAAGGCAAAGGTGTACTTTGTCTGTGGCGGCATTCCCTATTATCTCAGATTTTTCTCTCCTTCCCAGTCAGTGGAAACCAACATAAGAACCAATTTTCTAAACGAATTTTCAGCACTTGCCCGGGAGCCGGAATTTTTACTCAGAGAGGAACTTAAAGAGCTTAAAAAGTACTTTGGCATACTGACTGCCCTTGCATCCGGTGCAGTCAGCAACCGCCAGATAGCACAGGTCACAGGCATTGAGGAAAAATCGCTTTTTTATTACCAGAACACCCTGATAGAGCTGGGATACATCGCCCGCCACTATCCTCTGAGTGGTAAAAAAGTAAACAAAAGGCAGGTTCGTTACAAACTGGACGATCCGCTTCTACGGTTCTGGTTCAGGTTCATATACCCAAACGGCTCTGCAATTTACCAGATGGATGAAAAAAATGCCTTTGTAAACCTGATCAGACCTCAACTTGACTCATACTTTGGCCAGTGTTTTGAAAATTTATGCAAAGAGGCCCTTGCCCGCATATATCTCCGGGAAGGATTGACCTGCTCTTATGAGATTGGTGAGTACTGGGACAAAAATGTACAGATTGATGTGGTTGGTATCAGGCAGGATGGTGTAGTGGATATTGGGGAATGCAAGTGGGGAAAGGTTGTATCAACTCCAAAACTCATACAGGAGTTAAGGGCAAAAATGGCGGCATTTCCAAACCCAGAAAATTACACAATACATGGACTTCTGTTTCTTCGCTCCCATGTACAGATTCCTGATGAAAGCCGGATCAGACTCTGGACTCTGGAACAACTCTATGGAGATTGTAACTGTTCAGCGTATTCATCTTAATAAGGTTTTAAATGGTCTTGTTTTTCCGTTCCAGTGAATAATTTCTTGTTTTTCTAAGGCTTGCTACGCCAAAATCGCGAAACTCGCTCGTACCTCGCTCAGACAGACGCGATTTTTATGGCTGCGCTTCGCCAAGAAAAACTACGAAATTCTTCAAAGTCACTCCAAAACAAGACCATTTACCACACTGAATAGATACTGGGAATTTATGAAACCTCTTACTTCCCCATGCGTGTAAGCCGGGCACTGATGGAGGCTGCCGTATCCGGATCCATGAGCGCCATGATGGCTGCAACCTTCTTGCTCTTCATTGAGGCAAATATGCGGGTCACGGTCTTCTCATCCATTTTGCCAAGGAGTGCCGCTGCACGACCGGGCTCCATTGAACTGTACACCCCTACAAGGTGCTGAAAACGCTCCTCACTTGCCTTTTGCGCCTTTTTGATAGGTGTGCCAAGCTGCTGCTGGAGCTTTTTAAGCTCCTTGAGCATGGTTTCAACCTCGCCTTTAAGAAGTTCAATGTCCTTCTCCCTGCGGTCAAGCTCTGCCTTTCTCTTGTCAAGTTCGCGTGCCCTTGCCTTTAAAACATCAATTAGCTCAGGCCGGCAGCCCTGTTCATCAGGGCCAATATTCCTGCCGCCTGCACCTGTGGATGATGAGGCTGCAACTGCCTCAACCGGAGTGGAAGGGTCCGGGGCTGCCTGAAAGTAAAGATAGCCGGATGCCAGGATGAACTTGATACATACGAGCACCAATACTGTCCTTATGAGAATTCTTATATTCACGTCTGTATTCCTCTACTGGTGCTGGCGAATATACCTTATGGTTGAGAGGTCATCTGCCTCGTTCTGCTCTCTTTGCTGCTCCTCGGAAAGCCACTCCTCATACTTCCTTGCCTTGAGCTTGTCCACAAGCTCCCTTTCCCGATGGGCCACCTTGAGGTTATGCCGCGCCCTGTTGGCCTCCATCCTGAGACGGGTTTCCTCCTTGCGAAACTCCTCAAGGCGCGCCTCAAGGGCTGATATATTGTTGCTGTGAGCAGAGTATTCACTTGCTGTAATACCGCTCTCAATGCCGCTTGCAAGCTGGTTTCTTGCCTTTGAAAGCCTGTTTTCGAGGATATCCATTGCCTCACGGCAGTCTTGCAGACGCCCAAGCACCCTGGAAAGCTGCGCTTCTGCCATTTCCTGCTGCCTCTCCCGCATGGAGAGCAGCGCCTCAAGCCGGAATCTGAATGGCATTTAAGTGATCTTTCCCTTAAAAGGCTACAACCTAGATTGAGCGTTTCAAAATCTGGAAAATTATTTTTTTATGAAATTAAAAGGAGTTATGTCGATTATAGCTTTCCAGATTTTGAAACCCTTCGGGATTGCCGTATTTACTGCATCTCCTTTGTCAGAGGAATCCCCATATAGCCGACTATTATGGGAATTCCTCTTTCGCGGATCTGCAGCAAATCCGACAATCGCTCAATCTAGGTACAACCAAAACCAATTCATCAAGATTGAGTGAAAAGCGTCAGGCAAACAGTTTAATAAGCTGCTCTTTTGAGCTTTCAAAATCTGCCGCCTCATCCACTGCCTGACAGAGAAATTTTTTTACAGCATCAATCTTACCAATGGCAAAATCAATCTCAGGGTTTGTTCCGTGGGTGTATGCCCCGAGATTTATCAGGTCTTCAGCACGCTGATAGGCTGAAAGCACGTTTATAAGTTTCTGGTAGGCCTCTATCTGCTCAGGCTCCACAATATCCCGCATAACCCTGCTTATGCTGGCCAAAATATCAATGGCCGGATAATGCCCCCGGTGTGCCAGTTCCCTCTTTAACACTATATGCCCATCAACTATGGACCGCACGGAGTCGGCAATTGGCTCGTTCATGTCATCGCCCTCCACCAGCACCGTGTAAATTCCCGTGATGCTTCCTGCACCGGACTTGCTTCCGGCACGCTCAAGGAGCCTTGGAAGCTCCCCAAAAACAGAAGGGGTGTAACCCCTTGAGGTTGGCGGCTCACCCACCGCAAGCCCAACTTCCCTGTGGGCCATTGCAAAACGGGTAACCGAATCCATCATAAGTATTACGTCCTTGCCCTGGTCCCGAAAAAACTCAGCTACTGCCATGGCAAGATACGCACCCCGCAGGCGGATAAGTGGAGGCTGATCAGATGTTGCCACTATCACCACGGATCGCGCAAGCCCCTCTGGGCCAAGGTCCCGCTCAATAAAATCACGAAGCTCCCTGCCACGCTCACCAATAAGGGCGATTACATTGACATCAGCCCGTGTATGCCTTGCTATCATTCCAAGAAGCGTGCTTTTGCCAACGCCGGAGCCTGCCATGATACCTATCCGCTGCCCCTTCCCAAGGGTAAGGCAGGAATTGATGGCACGGATTCCCACGTCCACAGGCTGGGAGATCCGGGGCCTGTCCATCGGGTTAAGGGGCTCCGCATACAGGGGATAATGGTCCTCGGGATTAACAAACCCCTTTCTGTCAATAGGTTCTCCCGTGCCCCCGAGGATTCTACCAAGAAGCCCGTGCCCCACAGCAACAGTTGCCTTCTGCTCTGTCACCCAGATCTTGTTCCCAGGCTCAACCCCCCTCATATCCCCAAGGGGCATTAGCAGGACCTGGTTCTCCCTGAACCCAACCACCTCGGCTGTAAGGGCAGGGCCGTTTTTCATCTCAACCTGGCAGATCCCCCCCACAGGAACACCAGGCCCGCGCCCTTCAAGCACCATGCCGATTACCTGGTTGACGATACCGCAGGCACGAACGGTCTGCACCTCAGGCACCTGGCTCAAATAGGGAAGAAAATCTATGCTGCTGTCAAATTCTTCCATGCCGGGATCCATTCAGCCTAGTAACTGGTCCTGTTCAGGAAATTATTCACCGCTCTTTTGTTCCGGCTCATTCTGTGACTCTGCCTCATCATGCGACATATACGGCCCTTCCACCTGGTCATTCACAACAGAATACGATTCATCAGGCCCTTCACCGGTACCGGCGGCAGAGGAATATGATACAGCCCCTGTACGCTCTGCCAGCACCCTCTTGATTGTATCTGAAACCGCCTGCCACTTTGCCTTGGTGGTGGCATCAATCAGGCCATATTCGGTCTCAATAAGACAGCCGCCCCTGCCAACCCGTGGATCAGGCACAATATCAAGCCCCTGTCTTCCAGGCACAACAAACTTCTCCCTTATCTCATCTTCCAGGTTCTCAATATCTTCCGGGTTCAGGTGAAGATGAACCGCGCAGCCCTCAACAACCTGTTCCATGGCAGCCCGGATACTTTCAAGCACAATATCAGGCGAGATCTCTATCTCCCTTGCTATGACCTGTCTTGCAACGCTCATGGCAAGCTCAACCATCTGGGCCTCATACTGCGGAAGCAGCGCCTCAGCACCCTCACTTATCCGTTCTATGAGCTTTTCAAGCCGCTGGGCAACAACCTGGTACTGTTTTCTTCCTATCTCCTCTCCATCTTTCTTGCCCTGTTCAAAACCTGCGGCATAGGCCTCGCTTTCTATCTCCTCACTCTTTTTCTGAGCCAGCCTGAGCTCCTCCCGCGCCTCCTCAAGCAGGGCATCGGCAGACCTGCGGCTCTTTTCAATTATATCCCTGGCAACTGCCTGTGCCTGCTCCACAGGGTCCGGCACAGGCTGTTCAGATGCAATCTCATCCTGTTCAGGCGAATTCCCCTGAGCATCGGTTTCTATGAATGCAGACAGGAAATCAAAACGTGCTGCTTCCGCACTGGTACAGTCGTCTTCCTGACCCTCTGCGTCAGCAGACGCAGGGACACAGACAACCTGGTGTTCACACCGTCCCTTTTTGATTATCCTTGCCAAGACTCAGCCACTCCTTACTATTTTTGTACAGCCCCTTAAACCAGTACTTCCTCGCCACCCTTGCCGCCGAGAACAATCTTTCCTTCACTTTCAAGGCGCTTGGCAACCCGGATAATCGCCTGCTGTGCAAGCTCCACATCCTTGAGTTTTACCGGCCCCATCATCTCCAGGTCTTCCTTGAGCATAAGACCTGCCCTTTCAGACATATTACCGAAGAACTTCTCTTTAAGTTCATCAGAGGCGGCCTTGAGGGCCAATTTAAGCTCATCAGTGCTGACCTCCTTGAGGATGGTAACGATTGCACCGTCATCCACCTCAAGCAGATCCTCAAACTTGAACATCAGCTTCCTGATCTCCTCGGCGAGCTCTTCTGAGTTGTCCTCTATCTGCTCCATCAGTGAGTCTTCAAGGGTCCGCTCCACATTATTCAGAATCTCAGCAACCTTTTCAGCACCTCCAACCTTGGTGGCATCACTCATCTCCACGGCAAACAACTCTTCCTCAAGCACCCTGTCTATCTCTGACACAATATCAGGGCTTATCTTCTCAAGATTGGCAATTCGGAGCATAACATCTGCCTGCATACGCTCCGGAAGCTCCGAGAGCACCGAGGCTGAAAAATCGGGCTCAAGGTGTGCCAGGATAACGGCAATGGTCTGGGGGTGTTCATTGGCAAGAAAGTTTACGATCACCTTGGGCTCAAGACTTGATAACTTCTGAAACGTGGAAGGATGAAGCTGGCGCATGATTTCTTCATAGATCTCCCGTGCCTGCTCTTCAGGCATGGAGCTGAACAGGACCTTTTTCAGGAAATCTTCCACAGGCACGCTCACCTCACCCTGGACAAGTGACATCTTCTCCCTCACCTCGTCCAGCACCATTTGCACAGATTCACCAGGTATGTTGCTTATCTGAGCCATAAGAGAGGATACCTTTCGCACCTCCTGGTCCTTGAGATGCTTGAACACCTCGGCACTGAACTCTTCCCCCATGGCAAGGAGAAATATAGCAGCCTTTATAGGCCCTGAAGGATTAAGAAGGTCTCCCTCACTTATTACTGACATCCTCTCCTCCGCCCTTTTCTCTCAACCAAACCTTAATCAGGGCAGCAGCCCTTTCTGGATAATCATTTGCAAGGTCCCTGAGCTCCTGGGTGGCGTCAGGAGTTGGCTCAAAGGGGATGGGTGTCTCTGCCTCTGCAAGCAGGTCCCCCTCAAGCATGCCAGCAGCTTCCTCTTCTCCAGGCTCTTTCTCCTTTTCTGCAAGCACATACTTGTTCAGCAGGGGCCTCAGGACAAGAAAGATAAACAGTATTGCCAAAAGCAGGTTGGAAACAGGTTTCAACACCTTGACACCCACATCCAAGATTTGGGGAAGCGTGGCAGCAGAAGTCACGGTCTTGGTAAACGGCACGTTCTGAACGCTGAGATCATCGCCACGCTCTTCACTGAACCCCATTGCAGCCCTGACTATATTCTGAAGTTTTGCCATCTCTTCAGGAGCTCTTGGCGTATAGACCTTTTTGCCATCCTTTTCAGTATAGGTGCCGTCAACAAGTACGCCAACAGAGAGCCTCTTCAATCTGCCAAGCGCAGCCCTTGTCTGGCGCTGGACACGGCTTACCTCGTAATTCCTTGTTTCATCTTTCTTCTTGGAGATTACATTCTGTGCCTCTGCGCTATTAAGATTTCCCTGGAGCTTGTTGGCAAGACCACCCTTTACCCCGGGGATTCCCCCGGCGTTCTTGTCATACTCCTTCTGCTCGGAGAGCTGTTCGCTTCTGACGGCAATGGTATCAGGGTCAAAACGCTCCTCGTTTACCTCGGTGTGATCAAAGTCAATATCTGCAGAGACCTGAACCACTGCCTTTCCCTGCCCCAGGGCATCTTCAAGCATGGTTGATATCTTATGCTTGTAATACTCCTCAAGCCTTCGCTGGTACACAAGCTGTGCGCTTGTCATTGCAGCCTGGTCCGGAAGGCTCTTGTCCCTGTACTCGTAGAGCACATTTCCCGAGGTATCCACCACGGATATGTGCTCCTTATGAAGCCTTGGCACTGCGCTGGCAACAAGGTGAACAATGCTCTTTACCTGCTCAGGGCTCATCTCGGTGCCTCGTTTAAGCGTAAGCACCACCGATGCCGTCACCGGCTGCCTTTCACTTACAAAAAGCGACTCCTTTGGAGAGGCAACATGGACCCGTGCGGACTTCACCTGGGGAAACCGTTCAATGGTCTTTTCAAGTTCCCCCTGCAGGGCACGCTGGTAGTTGACCCTTTGGACAAAATCGGTTGCGCCCAGATTGGTCTTGTCAAACAGGCTGAAGCCCGGGGTCTTTCCGCTTGGAAGCCCTGCGCCTGCAAGGGCAAGCCTTATGTCATAGACCTTTTCTGCAGGCACCTGAACCGTGGTGCCTCCATGTGCCAGCCTGTAGGGAATATTTTCATCCTTCAGCCACTTTACAATATCCGCCGCATCGGCCTGATCAATGTCAGAATAGAGCGTTGCATAGTCAACACGGTTGGTAAAAAAGACAAGTGCAGCAAACCCTGCCAGGACAAACAGCACCACGCCTCCTGCAATGAGCTGCTGCCTTCTGTCCATGTTGGTAAAGAGCGTCTTTAGCTGCTCTATGTAATCCTTTGCGCCTGCCATAGCACCTCTCCTGATATCCGGCAATCGCTCTTATCCGGTACTGAAACTTTCATGACATCAGATTTGTCACCCCCTGACACGAAAGTCGCTGAAAGCTGGAAGCTGAAAGATAAAGGCAAACCATCATGCCTTCATTGTAACTGTCCAGCGCATTTATTGAATGAGGTTGGTAAATGGTCTTGTTTTTCCGTTCCGGAGAACAATTTCTAGTTTTTCTAAGGCTTGCTCCGCCAAAATCGCGAAACTCGCTCGTGCCTCGCTCAGACAGACGCGATTTTTATGGCTGCGCTTCGCCAAGAAAAACTACGAAATTGTTCAAAGTCACTCCAAAGCAAGACCAGTTACCACGCTGAATAGATACCCTTCATTTGCTTTCAGCCTTGAGCTATTAATCAGACCGACATTCTCATTATCTCTTCATAGGCTGAAAGCGCCTTGTTACGCACCTGCAGAAGCATGCGGAATGATATCCCGGCCTTTGTTACAGATATCATCGTATCTGCAATATCAACATCTTCACCAGATGCCATTTTCTGAACCATCTCACCAGACTGGAGCATCTGGTCATTGACATTTTCCAGGGCATCCTCAAGCATTGCCCCGAATTCGCCCTGCCTCCCGGATTTAATGCCGTCAGCAGTGCCATTACCCAACGCATCCGCACCCGATACAGCACTGCCTGCCCCAGGATTTAACCTGTTAAGTTCATTAATATTCATAATCTTTACCTGGCTATGTCTATTGCCTTGAGCGCCATACTCTTGGCTGTCTCAAGCACAGTCGCATTTGCCTCGTATGCCCTTGAAGCATTCATTACATCAACCATCTGCTCCATGGTATTCACATTGGGATAACTCACCATGCCCTCTGCATCTGCATCAGGATGGCCAGGATCATAAACCTGTATGAATGGATCAGGATCTTCAACAATCTCTGCCACCTTCACGGTCTCAACTGCCTTTTCAAGCTCTGCCTCAAACCCTGTGCCTTCTGCCTCGGGCCTGTATTTTTCCGCTGTAAACACAACGGATTTTGCCCTGTAAGGCCCTCCGTCAACGGTTCGTGTAACATTGGCATTGGCAAGATTCATGGAGGCTATGTTCAGCCTGGTCCTCTGGGCTGATAGCCCGGTAGCGCTTATGGTTATGGAGTCAAGAAGATTCACTGTTTGCCTCCTTCGGTTATGGCGGTCATTAGACCTTCAAATTTCTTTATCAGTGCACTTACTGCAGCCTGGTACTGCAGATTATTTGCTGCAAGCTCTGCCATCTCCCGGTCAAGATCAACACTGTTTGGAACGCCCCGCTCTGTTGAAACCTCTATAGACGGATTTTCATCCCGGCTGCCTGTGGAAAAATGGCGGGGATCAGTTGTGGCAAGCCGCTCCCCCCGGGCTGCGCCGGATAGCGTAACAACGTCCCTGGCTGATGAGGCCTGCGCCGCAGCAGTGGAGGAGGATGCAGGAAGCAGATGATCAGGGTCTGTAACCGAAAGCCTGGAATCCACGGGCCTGTCCATATAGTTTTCCATGAGCTTTCTGAACTTCACATCCCTGGGCCTGTAGCCAGGTGTATCAACATTTGCAATATTTCCTGCAAGCACGGAATTACGTTTGCTTCTGAGCTTTATTGCCTGCTCCAGCACCCCTATTGTTTTGTCAAAGAGTTTCATCTTTGCATTTTCCTGTTGGTTATAACACCAGCCCGGTTCTTCTGTACTCTGCAAGCTTGTTCCTCAATGTCCGTACGCTGATGCCAAGGAGCTTTGCAGCATGGGTTCTGTTGCCCTTGGTCTTTGAAAGTGCCCGTTGCACCATCTCTTTTTCAATCTCTTCCAGGTTAAATACGTTCCTTCCAAGGACTCCGCTGCTGCTGTCAGAGGTGTCAATTTTGCCCGGAAGGTCATCTTCTCCCAGAATATCCTGCAGGGTAACCTCATCTCCCAAGGCAAGAAGCACGCCACGCTCCACAAGGTTGCGAAGTTCCCGGATATTTCCCTGCCACTGCCTGTTTTCCAGGAACTCAAGGACTCCTTTTGCAAATTTCATCCCGTTTTTGCCATACTCCGTGGAAAACTGTTCAAGAAAATGCTCTGCCAGAAAGGAGATGTCCTCCCTGCGGGCAGAAAGCGGCGGGAGTTTAAGAGGAATAACATTCAGCCTGAAGTAGAGGTCTTCCCTGAAGTTCCCTGCCCGGACCGTTGCAAGCACATCCCGATTGGTGGTAGCAATTATCCTCACATCCACCTTGACCGGTGACATGCCGCCAAGCCTGTCCACCTCGCCCTCCTGAAGCACCCTGAGGAGTTTTGCCTGCAGGGAAAGTGCCATCTCGGTTATCTCGTCAAGGAGCAGTGTACCCTTGTCTGCAAGCTCAAACTTGCCTGCCTTTCTCTTGACCGCACCGGAGAAAGCACCCTTTTCGTGGCCAAAGAGCTCGCTTTCAAGCAGTGTTTCAGGAAGTGCCGCACAGTTAAGTGCCACAAAGGGGGCTGATGCCCTGTCACTGTGGGCATGGATAAAACGTGCAAGAAGCTCTTTTCCTGTACCGCTCTCTCCCTGAATGAGCACCGTTGCCTTGCTCCTTGCAACCCCACGGGCCTTTTTCAGAAGCTGTTCCATGACAGGGCTTCTGGTGTATATCCTGTGGCGCTCCTCAACGCCTGGCGCATGGCCCGGCTGGCTTTCTGCCTCTGAAGCCTGCTCTGCTTCCTCAGCGGTGCCTGGTGTTGTTCCTGACAGGGCCCCCTGAGTTTCGCTGCCCTCTGCAACCTTTTTTTTTGCAGAGAGCTCCCGGTTCGCCCTTATACCCCTGCCACCCTCAAGGGCCTCTGAGATGGCATGCCCCAGGATCTCGTCACTCCAGGGCGGACAGATAAAATTCTGGGCGCCTGCCCGCATGATCTGAACGGCATCCTCAACAGAGGGTTTTTCAGCAAGCACGATTACCCGAAGCTCAGGGCATGTATCGCCAAGTTTTTCAAGCATCTTGACGGCATCAAAGGTACCAGGGTCATGCACCAGCAGTGCAAGGTTGAACTCGCCCCTTGAAAGTAGGGCATGTGCTGTTTCTGCATCAGGCACAAGGCTTGCCTCAAGCCGCAGGCCATCAATACTCTTTTTTATTTCAAGCCGCCGCGATGTACTGTCAGCGGCAACAAGTATCCTGGGTGAACCTGACGGGACCACGCCAGGCACTCCTGTCTCTGCTACAGCAACCGTCATTTCAACTCCTCCGGCACCCCTTCCCAGAATTTACGGTTTTTTAGCACACCATCTGCAGCCTCTGCCCAAAGAGGTGAATCCGCCTGGCTAAGTGCCTTGAACTCTTCCATTGCAGTATTTACGTCACCATCAAGCTGCCTGGTGCGGGCAAGTTTCCAGGCCACAGCCGGATCTTCCGGTTCAAGGGCAAGCAGACGTTCATAGGCATCAAGAGCGATACCGTATTCCTGAAGCCTGTATGCCTCATCTCCCCAAAGGGCTAGTAACCTCCTCTTTTCATCATCCCGTACCTTTTCCCAGATATGGTCACGAAGGGTGGCGGCTGTCCGCCATTCTCCAGTCATTATCAAGCCTTCAAGAAGCCCCTTGCGGCTGAAAAAGCCTCCGCCTTCCCGTACTGCATCACGATAAAGCGCTGTTGCCTCCCGCCACCGGCCACGAAGCACCTCAAGCCTTGCCTTCAGGGTAAGCCCCTCAGGAGTAAAGGCCCTGTCAGGGCATTCACTGTCAAATATCTGCAGCGTGGCAGAGGCAGAAACATCATCCCCTGCCCTTATGGCACAGTCAGCCCAGTTATTAAGCAGGGGACACTTTATCTTGTCCGACGGCCCCAATTTCCATGCGTGAAAATAGGCGCGAAGCGCTGCATCAGGACATTCAAGCGCATCCCAGCACCGGGCAAGTGCATACCAGTGGGAGGCCAGTGCAAGATCATCCATCATGGCCTTCCACTCAAAATGATAGTTTATAAGCCCTGTCCACATCTCACCCTTCATAAACGCAGCATCCAGCGCCCTGAGGGCATTGGCAGCGCTTTCCCTTGCCTCTGCCATATACTCACGGTTCCTGTCCTTGTCCTCACCGTAAACAGATGCAAACTCTCTGTACTGCTCCAGGGCCTGCTTATTCATCCCGTGCCCGACCATCTGTTTCATCATTTTGAGCCATATCCCGGGCATGGCCTGCTCAATGGCTGAGTCAAGCACATGATTGCGTGTGGCGGATTTTATAATGGGAAGTCCGAATTTGACCGTCTCCATGAGCACCGGAACTGTCTGCCTGTGTTTCTCAAGCATGCCCAGCGCCTCAAGAGAGAGCTTCTTTACCTTTTCAGCATAAACACTTTCCGGCAGGCGCTTCAGGAAATCGTATCCAAGTTTCAGGGCATCCAGATACTTTGCCTGTTTCATCCTGAGCTGCATGAACTCAAACTGAACCTCCTGGGCCAGAGGGTGGCTGGGAAACTCTTTCAGAATCCGGGCATATAGCCTGGCTGTTTCAGGCATGTCCTCAGGCTTAAGCGCTGATGACACATAGACGCTCAGCCTTCCACGGGCGCGGTCTTCAAGCTGTGCCAGGCGAAAACGGGCAAAGAGCGCCTCGGGTTCCGAGCCAAAATCCCTTTTCACCAGGGCATAATACTTCCTTGCCTCCAGATACCGTCCCTGGGCACGGTAATCCTCAGCAATTCTGAACAGGGCTGATGCCCTGAGTCTCCTTGATTTGATGAGGTTCAGATAATGAAGGAGATATTCCCTTGCCTTGGCATACTGACCCTCCCGTTCTGCAATAAGGGCCTTGAGACGCAGAAATTCAGGTACGTTCAGTTCAATGGAGGGTATCTTTTCAAGTTTTTGAATGGTCAGGTTGACCAGATCTATGCGTCCCTGCTTAAGGGCATCTTCAGCCAGAAGGACCCTTGCCATTACAGCAGCGGAACTGTCAGGAAATTGACGAAGAATCTCTCTGTAAAAATCAAGTATCTTCCGCCGGTTACCTGTTTCTTCAAGCTGTTTTACAAGCTCGGTAAGGGCAGGGCCCGCCCATTTGCTGTGAGGATAGTAGCGTACAACCGTGCGCCAGTGGGCAGCGGCCTCGGCATTGTAGCCAATGCTGGAATATGCCTGGCCCAGCATGTAGTACGCCTCTGGCACATGCTGGGAGTTTGGGTAATACTGGATAAAAAACTTGAGCCCCCTGATCAGGGGCCATGCAGAACGCTCCACCAGGGCAGGGCTGTCTTCCACATCCTTCCAGAAACGGTTCCTCTCAACAGAAAGCTCCTGCCATGCTGCTTCATCCTCTCCTGACTGTGTATTTTCAGCACCTGAGCAGAAGGACACTAAGCCCCACAGCAGTAAAAAACCCAGGCAGAAACACGATATTTTGGCTTTGACACACAACATGACATTTACTGCAAAATAGCAAGACGGATGCCATGCAGGGATAAAATTCTTGGAATTGCAAAGAGATATGGCAAACAGACACTAAGGGATGATAGATTTTACATACTGCCTGTTCAGATTGTCAGTGTGGTTAACGCTACATTTCGTGTGCCAATGCGTTTCTTGGCACAAAATGTATTAACAGACGTATTTTTGAAGCTTTTGGTGCGGCATTATGTTTTTTACAGAAAATAAATGCTTATTTACCACAATGACAGGTGGCAAAACCGGTATTTTAGTAAAAAATGTCAAAAAGACCGGTGTTAAACTTGATGGATACAGCAGGAAAACACAAAATTAGTCAATTCAATGACGCTTTTATCAGAAAAAACCTGCCCTGGAAACATGACAGCATATATGCTATCATTTATAATTATGATAGTAACTATAGATACAAATGTCATTTTGGCAGCCCTACTGCGCAAAAAAGGGGCCTCACATCAAATACTAAGATTGATAATAGAGGAAAAGCTCAAGATGGCTGTTACTACAGCAATATTGCTTGAATATGATTCAGTTTTCAAAAGAAAAAAACTGCTTGAAAAATTAGAGCTCACGGCAAACGACATAGAAGACATTCTGGATTTACTGGTGTTAATAGCTGATAAGTATTCGATATATTTTCGTATGAGGCCGAATTTATTCGATGAAAATGATAATCTATTTATTGAATGTGCTTTTACAAGCAACAGCAGATATCTTATTACGTCAAATATAAAAGATTTCAAAAGAGCGGAATTAATCAGTTATCCATTCAAGGTTGTAACACCAGCAGAGTTTTACAGGCTCTGGAGGCCACATCATGAATAAATCAAAAGTCATTACCTTGCGTGTTCCAGTAGAACTTAAAAAACGATTGGAAAATCAGGCCAGACAGCAAGGGGTTTCTTTAAACAACCTTGCCAATTATTTTCTGACCACACAACTAAGCCAGGTAGAAGCGATATCTGCAATTGAATCAAGAATTTCCATGAAAGATATCAATCAATTGAAAAAGAAAGTATCCGGTATTCTTGATAGTGTCCCAGAACAAAACCGTGTGCCATCATGGGACAAAATCCACGGGCAGACAAATTAAGGATGACGATTTTTATATGGGCTCTACACACCCAGCAATCCAGCACAGCGCATGGCATGCACAATGTCAGGAGAGCTGTGAAGCTCCATGCCCTCTGGAACGTTCAGGGCAGAGCTCCCGGACTTTGGCAGGACACAGGAAGAAAAGCCCAAGCGTGATGCCTCCCGCAGCCGTAACTCGCTCCTGCCCACAGCCCGTAATTCACCGGTCAAACTTATCTCTCCAAACATTGCCATTGTTTCAGGGACAGGCTGCTCCTGCACGCTTGACACCACAGCGGCAATGATTCCAAGGTCTGCAGCAGGCTCAGCAATCTTAAGTCCGCCTGCCACATTTACAAATATATCGTACTCCTGAAGATGTATTCCCAACTGACGCTGGGCAACTGCTGAAAGCATGGCAAGGCGGTTTGAGTCGATGCCGGTAGTGGTTCGGCGGGGCATGGCCATATTTGAAGGTGTAACAAGCGCCTGTATTTCAACCATTATTGGCCTGGTACCCTCAAGACACGGGACAGTAACTGCGCCTGCAACCGGATTTGAGTGATCACCCATAAAGAGACGTGAGGGGTTTGTCACCTGCCTCAATCCCTTGCCGGTCATCTCAAAAACCCCTATCTCAAAGGAGGGACCATAGCGATTCTTTACTGTACGAAGCAGCCTGAAGCTGTGGCTCCTGTCTCCCTCAAAGTAGAGCACTGTATCAACCAGGTGTTCCAGGACCCTTGGACCGGCAATGGCGCCATCCTTTGTGACATGACCCACAATCACTGTGGGTATTGCCATGGTCTTTACAACCTGCATTATAATGGCAGTGGATTCACGGACCTGGACCACACTGCCAGGGGCGGAAGAAATACCTGGTGCACTCATTGTCTGAATGGAATCAACTGCAAGAAAACCCGGCTTGAGCTCCTTAACCGTTGCCTGAATCTTTTCAAGACTGCACTCACACATGCTCCAGAGCCCCTCAGGGCATGTGCCAAGACGCTCTGCACGCATACGAATCTGGGACAATGACTCCTCGCCGCTTACATAGAGGACCTTCATCCCGCGGCGTGAGAGACGCATCAGTATCTGGAGAAGAAGCGTTGACTTGCCGATTCCAGGCTCACCGCCCAGAAGCACCAGGCCGCCTGGCACAAGCCCGCCTCCAAGCACCCTGTCAAGCTCCTCCACCTCAAGGGGGATACGGGATTCTGAACTTTCTGTATCAACGGTTGAGAGCTGGACCGGGTTGTCCGGGCCGGTAAGGATTGCGCTTCGGTGGGCTGCCGGTGTTTCATGCACCTGTTCTTCAAGGCTGTCCCACTTGCCGCAGGAGGGACACTTTCCAAACCACCTCAGGGAGACGTGGCCGCATGAGCTGCAGAGGTATTCGGTCTTGTGTTTTGTCTTTTTGGGCATATTACAAAATGGCTCAAAGCTGAAAGCTCAAGGCTCAAAGTAAGAGGAAGAATGATTGTATGCTTTCACCTTCGCCCTTGAGCTTTGAGCCTAGATTGAGCGTTTCAAAATCTGGAAAATTATTTTTTCGACTAAATTTAAAGAGGTTACACCAATTATAGTTTTCCAGTTTTGAAACCCTCCGGGATTGCCGTATTCACTGCATCTCCTTTGTCAGAGGAATTTCCATATAGCTGACTATTATGAAAATTCCTCTTTCGCGGATCTGCAGCAAATCCGACAATCGCTCAATCTAGGTTGAGCTTACTTTCATGTCATGAAATTTTAGACGGCTAACCTGATTATCTCCTCTGGCCGCTCAACCAAAGCATCAGCGCCGTTCTTCTCAAGTTCCTCCCTCTCCCTGAAACCCCAGAGAACCCCGACGGCAAACATGCCCGCTGCCCTTGCTGTCTGCATGTCTATGGCTGTATCTCCAACATACAGGGTCTTTTCAGCAGGAATGCCTGTTTCCTGAACGATCTCAAGAGCACCTGCCGGGTCAGGTTTTTTGGGGATACCCTCCCGCTCGCCCAGGACCTGTGCAAAGGTAAAAGAGGGCAGAAACCTGTTTACACACATCAAGGTAAAATCATGTATCTTGTTTGAAAGCACAGACATTATAATCTGATGCCTCTGAAGCCCCTCCAAAAGCTCCGGTATCCCTGGATAGGGCCTTGTGTTTACTGCCCAGTTCTGACTGTAATCATCCAGAAATTCCCTGAGACATTCCTTTATGACCGCCGGGGTGCGGACATCGCCGGGCACAGCCCTTTCAATGAGCCTGGTTGCCCCGTTTCCAACAAACTTCTTGTAGGCAGATTCAGGGTGTTCCGGCCACCCGTGTGCCTTGAGCACCCTGTTCATAGCATCTCCCAGATCCTTCAGGGTATCAAGAAGTGTTCCGTCAAGGTCAAAAATGACAGAATCAAATTTCCTGTCTCTTTTCATTTGGCAGCGCCCCCTCTTCTACTGAAACCACCCTCCTGATGGTTTCATAAAGTTCATCAAGATCAATGGGTTTTTCTATGCACCAGGCGATTCCTGCCTTGCGGTAAGCCCTCCTGTGACTTGCCCAGGAATGTGCTGTAAGAGCGATAACCGGTGTATTGGCATTCAAGGTGTTTTTTCTGATAAGCTCTGTTGCCTCCATACCGTTCATATCCGGAAGCTCAATATCCATCAGAACTACATCAAATCGGGATGAAGACGCTGCCTCAACAGCACTGTTTCCCGTGGATACCCCGGTGACATCCATATCTGCCATCTCAAGGAGCTGTCTTGCTATCTGCCTGTTAATGGCATTATCCTCAACCAGAAGTATTCGCAGGCCATGCAGATCATCAGGGGGGCTATCATCTGCCTCAGAACCGTGCCTCGGGGTTTCCCCTGAATCCTCGCTTATCATCTTGTGTATCTTTTCAAGAAGCGGCTCTGTCTTTAGAGGCTTCATAATAAAACCAGTATTTATCTCTCCCCCTGTGCTGTCTTCTGCCCCTCCCTCTGCATTAAATTTTCGCTGATGCACCATTCTCATCATCAACAGGGCAGGCATTCCCATTATAATCACTGGCACAGAACAACCGGCTTCCCTTATGCGTCGTGTCAACTCCAGGCCGTCAATTCCAGGCATGCTCCAGTCAATAAGCATGATATCCCAGTTACAATCTTCTGTTTTATCAGAACCGGCGCTGTCCATACGGCCAAGGACATCACCCCATTCATTACAGGTTTCAACCCTGCACCCAAGGCGTTCAAGCATTCCGGCAACAACTCCTGCTGCAAGCCTGCTGTCATCAAGAACCAGCACCCTTAAACCCTGGGTGATCCTTGGGCTGATGTTCAGGGGACGAGGCTGCCTCTCTACACAGGCAAAGGGAATTACACAGCTGAATGTAACGCCTCCGTATGTTGTGGCATTAACATCCATGTGACCTGACATCCTCTCAACTATACGCCTGCAGATTGGAAGCCCCAGGCCGGAGCCAGCTGACGTGGCACCTCTTGATCGCTCAAGGGGGTCAACATACTCAAGAAGCCCCTTTGCCTCACTGTCTGTAAGGCTGTTATCAAGACAGGAGATGGATATCTCCAGCAGATACTCGTCATTTCCGGACATGCGCCCTCCGGCTTTAAGGAGTATCTCTCTTCCGTTCAGCCACTTTATATTGTAGTGAACCAGATGTGTTACAAGCTGCCGTATGCGCGTGGGAGAACCCTTCAGAATTGCAGGAAGCTCCGGTGAGGTATCGAGCACAAGCTCCGCCTTCTTCTTGAATGCCAGCTCCCCGCACGCATCACATACCTCGTTTATAAGAAGGGCAGGGGAGAACTCCCTGTATTCGGGCTCCAGCTCGTTTTCTTCAAGCATTGAAAGGTCAACAATATCATTTATGAGCTCTACCAGGGTGGTGGTTGCCTTCTCAATGGTGATTATGTAATCAAGGAGCTCTTCAGAGAGGTCCTTACGCAGGGCAAGGCCTGTCATGCCTGTAATTGTGGTGAGATGGGTCTTTATCTCATGATGCATCTCTGCAAGAAACATGTGCCTGTACTGCCGTGAGGAATCAAGCTCCCTTTCCATGCGGCGGATGGTTGCAGAAAGTGCGGCATTTGTCTCCTTCTCCTGCTCAAGCGCTGCAGCAAGCACTTCATTGCCTGTTACAGAACGTTTTCTGCACCGGGCAAGCTCAAGGGCATTTTCCACTTTTTTCTTCAAAAGCTCCGGGTGTACAGGCTTGGTAATGCAATCCTCGACCCCTGCTTCAAGTATCTGGGCAATATCCTGGTCCGATGCCTTGCCTGTAACCATGATTACAGGAATTTTTTTGGTCTGCTCTGCACCTTTCAGTTCTCGGCACACGGCAAGGCCATCCAGGTCAGGCATTACAAAATCAAGCAGAATCAGGTCCGGAGGGTGAGGGGAGGATGCACACTTCAAAGCCTCATTCCCCCCTGTTGCCACCATTATGCGGTAACTGTCCCTGAGAATCTGGCTCATCACCCTGATATTCAGAGGTTCATCATCCACCAGGAGTATTGTCCGCTCCCGTCCGCCCGTGCCCTGCGCCCTGTTCATGCTCTGCCCACTCCCAACCTCTTCATTATGATGGAAATCTGATGCCTTGCCATTGGGAAATCAAATCTTTCCAGTGCCTCCTGCAGTAGTGTGAATGCCTCATCCTGTGCCTGGCCACCTAACTGCTCCTGGAGCTGTTCAAATCTTTCAAGTGCATCAAAATCATTATGTCTGATAAGGGTCTCAAGCTCCCTCAGGCCATCAAGGATCTCTCTCTTAACAGCGGTTTCAGTGCCCTGCTGACGGGTATCTTCGTCATCTGAATACTTTTCCGAAAAAGAGACGGCATTCATTTCAGAAAGCTCCCTCACAGCAGATTTAAGTGTATCAAGGGCAAACTCCAGATGCATTATTCCCCGGTCAATCCCATCCCTTCGCCCTGCTGCAATGGCCTTTTCAAGAGAAGCTGCCGCTGCCTGAAGATCCAGCACCGACAGATTGCCTGCTGTACCCTTCAGGGTATGCACCACCCTTGCCGCCTCTTCCATCTTTCCCTGGGCAACAAGTTCCCTGATTTCATCAGCTACCTCACTGTTTTCATTTGCAAGTGTGTTAAGCAGGGTAATGTAAAGGGTATCATTTCCACCAACCCGCCTGAGCCCGGATTTTATATCAATCCCGGATACAGAGGCAGGAAGCCTGCTGCGGTCAGGCCCGCTGTCTCCGCCTTCCTCACTGGCAGAAACAGAGACATTGCCTGTGACAGCCCCTGAAGAATCCCCTTTAGACGCACCATCTCTGGTTATCCATCGGGAAAGCTTTGCAAGCAGCTTTTCCGGCTCAACAGGCTTGCTGAGATAATCATCCATGCCTGCAGTAATTGCCTTGTCCCTGTCTCCCTTAAGTGCATGTGCAGTCATTGCAATAATAGGGACATTTTCCATACCCGGCATCTTTCTTATTGCCCTGGTCGCCTCATAGCCATCCATCTCTGGCATCTGAATATCCATGAGAATTGCGTCAAAATCAGAACCTGCCAGGGAAACCGCCTCCTTTCCATCAGATGCTATCACAACATTGATACCGGCATTTTTCAGTATCTCCACTGCCACCTGCTGGTTGATGGCATTATCTTCAACCAGAAGTATGCGGCTTCCCTTAAGCCTGTCCAAATCCACCATGCCTTCAGATTCATTATCTGCGGCATCCGAGGATTCATCAGCTGCCAGGCCAAGCTCTGCCATGATCTTTCTGATAAGCACCCTGCCCTTAACAGGCTTTAGCAAAAATGTACGGATACCCGCGGCTTCTGCCCTGCGCCTCTCCTCATCCTTTCCAAAGGCAGAAAGCATGATAATGGGAGTGTCAGCCACCTCCCTGGTTGCCCTTATGGTAGCCGCAGCGGTAATGCCATCACTTCCTGGCATCTTCCAGTCCATGATAATAATATCAAAGGGCTCTCCCTCTATTGCGGCGTTTACTGCGCTGACAACTGCCTCATCACCGCTTGAGGCCTCGGTAACATCCATGCCATAGCCGGAAAGCATGGTATTAAGGACCAACCGGGAGGCCTGGTTATCATCCACCACAAGCACCCGCTTGCCGCCTACAAGACGCTTGATTTCCTCTATATCATCCTGGTCATGCTCCTGGTCTGATACGGCGAATACGGCTGTAAACCAGAACACACTGCCTCCCTCAGGCTTTTTATATGCCTGTATCTCGCCATCCATGAGCTCAACTATGTTTCGGCAGATGGCAAGACCAAGACCAGTTCCGCCGAACTTCCGGGTAATGGAGCTGTCTGCCTGGGTAAAGGCATCAAACAGGACATTGATCCGCTCCTCATCAATACCTATACCTGAATCACTCACAACAAACTTCAGGGTGACCTTGTCATCCTCCATGTCAACAAGCTGACAGTGGACGATTATCTCCCCGTTATCCGTAAATTTCACAGCATTTGATGTAAGATTCATGAGCACCTGGCCCAGTCTTACAGGGTCCCCTGCCAGATAGACCGGAACATCGTGGTCAACAAGAAATAACAGCTCAATTCCCTTGCTGGATGCCTTTTCACAGAAGATATCAGCAAGGTTGTCAAGCACACTGTTAAGCTCAAAGGGAATCTGCTCAAGCTGAAGTTTACCCGCCTCTATCTTTGAAAAATCAAGTATGTCGTTTACCAGGCCAAGGAGGGCGTGGGCAGATGCCTTGACCACTGTGAGATACTGCCTGATCTTTGCCGGAAGCTCCATGTTAAGGGCAAGGGCGGTCATGCCCACGATTGCATTCATGGGCGTCCTTATCTCGTGGCTCATGTTGGCAAGGAACTCGGATTTTGCCCTGTTGGCAGCCTCCGCCTTTTCCTCAGCAATCTTTCTCTCCCTTGCCTCTCGCCTCAGGAACTCATTGGACTTCTGCAGTTCCCTTGTCCTTGCGGCAACCTCACGCTCAAGCTGGGAGTTAAACTCCTCAAGACGCCTGTTTGCCTCTTCAAGCCTGGCTGTATAATCTGCCTGAATCTTCTCCTTTTCCCTTTTCATGACATTAACCCTGTCTGCCAGGGCAAGGGCAAGGATTATTACCTCCCAGGCAGAGCCCATCTGCATACTCCAGGTGGTAAAGAAGTTGTTGTCCAGAATGCCAAAGGTCTTGAGGGAGAAAATGGTCATGCCCACCAGAGAGACAGTCCATGCCACTGCGTAATATAACGCTGGCCTGTACCCCCTGGCTGTGCAGATGAACCCGCAGATAATGTGCACCAGCACACCGGGGATGATAAATGTCGCAAGCTTTATGCTCACGGAATAGGGCATGGTAAGGCTTGCAACCACCCCTGCTGAAGCAACGTACATAATTACCCTGAGCACACGGTCAAGCCCTGGCACAAATTCACGGGTGTTCAAAATGGCACGGGTGAACTGGGTGCCGAAAAGATAAGAAGAGCAGATAAAAAACGGAATGCTTGCATTTGCCCACCAGATACTCCTTGGCCAGAAGTACTCAAAGGCTATGCCATTAAGACCAAGCTGAAACATGCCAAAACATCCCACAAAGAGGACATAGTAGAAGTAGATCCAGTCCCGGATCATTACGCAGAGAATGAGATTGTAAGCAAGCATTGCCAGGAGTATGCCGAAGTACAGCCCCAGCATGAGCTCCTCATTCTGTGTCCTGCTCACCAGGGCACCAGTGCTCAGGAGGGTGATGGGCATGTTGATGGAGCTTGAAGTCTGACACCTTATATAAAATGTAGCCTGCCTGCCGTAATCAAGCTGGATGGGAAAGAGAAAGTTGACGTGCTTTATCTCACGTTCATCAAAGGGAATCCTGTCTCCTGCCCTTTTGCACTCCCATGTGCCGTTTCCATCTGGTATATAAAGATCAACATGATCAAGCAGGGGATAATCAATCTCAAGAAAATACTCCCGCCTGTCCCGTGTCATATTGACAACAGAGAAACGAAACCAGTATGCAGAGGAGGTGAAGCCAAAGCCTGGCGCCTCCTTGCCTGTAGGCGCAAATTTTGAGGCAAATCTTTCCGAGGCTACATCGTCTATAGTAAGGGAATGGTCAGGGTCCTCAAGCACGCCCATCATTGGACCAAGCTTGTAAACATTCTGATTCCCGGTGAGTATTATAGAATCAGAAGCACTGGCAGTGCCGGCAAATATAAGGAACAGAAGGGCAGGGAGCAGGGAAGCAGGGAGAAGATGGGAAAGACATTGGCAAGGACAGTTAAAAGAAAATGTGGGGCGAGAGATAATCTTAGGTGACATTTTCCTGCTCTGCATGACCATCCTGGCTGTCTTGCGCCTTACCTGACCGCTGTTCCTCATGCCCGGCTCCTTCAATGTTAAAGAGCCTACATGCCGCAGCTATAAATTCATCGGAGTTCTGCATGTCCCGGCACTGTTTGATTGAAGTTACCGGGTGGTGGAGCAGTTTGTTTACTATTGACCTGGTCAGGGCCTCCACAGCCTTCTTCTGTTTTTTGGAAAGGTCATTAAGACACTTTGAGCTTTTGGCAAGCTCCTGTTTCCTTATCTGTTCCCCACGTGCCATAATTTCACGAATTACCGGCACTATATCAAGGGAATCGATCCAGGATACAAACTTTAATACCTCCTCCTCCACCATGCGCTCGGCCTTCATGGCCTCTTTTTCACGCTCTGCCCTGTTTTCCTCAACAACCTCCTTGAGTTCATCTATGTCATAGAGAAAGACATTCTCAATGGAGTTTACCTCAGGATCAATATCACGAGGCACTGCAATATCTATGAAAAACAGTAACCTGTGACGCCTGGGCCGCATGATGGACCTTACCTGGTCAGCGGTTATAACCACGCCCGGAGCCCCTGTGGAGCTGATCACTATGTCGGCACGAACCAGCTCCTGATCCAGCTCCTCCAGGGATACAGCGGTTCCCCCAAGGTCCCTGGCAAGATCAACAGCACGCTGCAGGGTGCGGTTGGCAACAGCAAGCCCGGTTACTCCATTTGCCTTAAGGTGCTGGGCAGCAAGCTCAGCCATCTCACCAGCGCCCACAAGCAGGGCATTTTTCCCCTTGAGGTCGCCAAAGATCTTCCTGGCAAGCTCAACGGCGGCATAACTTATAGATACTGCCTGGCTGGCTATGCGTGTTTCTGTACGGACCCGCTTTGCTACTGAAAATGCCCTGTGGAGCAGACGGTTAAGGATGAGCCCGGCAGAACCGGCCTCAGCAGCAGCCCTGTATGCATCTTTAAGCTGACCAAGGATCTGGGGCTCTCCCACAATCATTGAATCAAGGCTTGAGGCAACCCGAAACAGGTGCTTTACAGCCTCTGTGCCCCTGCACTCATAGAAAGCATCCCTTACAGCCGCCTCATCAAGCCCTGCACGCTTGAACCAAAACTCCTTGATATGCCCCATAAGCTCAGGGGTATCAGCACAGGCAATAACCTCAACACGGTTGCACGTGGAGAGGAAAACTGTCTCCCGGCAACCGGGAATCTCTGAAAACAGCTGCAGAGGCGGGGTTTCTTCCTCCTTGAGCGCAAGTTTTTCTCTAACCTCTACCGGGGCTGTCTTGTGATTCACCCCAAGGAGGATAATTTCTGGTTTGTTCATACTTATATATAAAATCAGTAACCGTTCAGTGTTAGTGGCTATCAGGGGTGTTGGTTGAGAGCAATGATCCGGCTTTATCTCTCCGGCTAATCATACCAGGTTGCATAGGTATGCGCCCCTGGAAGCAGGTAGTTTACCCCTATAAATGTAAAGAGCAGGGTCAAAAATCCTATTATGGTCATTATTGCCGCCCGCCTTCCGCGCCAGCCCACTGTAAAACGCTGATGAAGCAGTGCTGCATAGAGAAACCACGTTATCAGGGACCATGTTTCCTTTGGATCCCAGCTCCAGTAGGCTCCCCATGCCTGTTCCGCCCAGATTGACCCGGTTACAATTCCCAGGGTCAGCAGGGGAAATCCTATCTTGATGCACGTTTCCGCTGCGGAATCAAGGGCATCAAGGGAGGGAAGCCTGCGGAATATTCCACCAAGCCGTTTTCGTTTAATCTGTCTCTCCTGCAGAAGGAACATAATGGATATAACAAACGCCAGGGCAAGCACTGCATAAGCCAGCAGGCAGATAGTGGCATGTATGGGAAGCCACAGGCTTTTAAGTGCAGGGGGAAGGGGAAGCATCCGGTCATGCTGCATGGAAGATGCTGTCATCACCACCACAATCAGCGGGGTTGCAAATGCCCCCATTGATTTTACCTTTGAATAGTGATGGAAAATAAGGAAAGAACCGGACATTGCCCATGCAAGGAATGAGAGAGTCTCATGCATGTTCACAATGGGAGGATGACCCAGGGCGTGCCAAAGCAGAGCTATTGCAATGGTATGCACCACAAATCCGCATGACAGTGCCATTGCAGCTATGCGCTCAGCCCCTTTTCGCATGGTAATAACGTGGGCTACAAAACCTGCAGCAGCAAAAAAGTAAATGAACAGCGCTATCTGGAACAGGAAATCATGCATTTGACCTGACATCCTCCACTGTCTTTCCGGCACCCTGGCCGCATACTGTCTCTGCCCATGCAGTTATGCTCTCCCAGTCATCTTCTGTGAGCCATTTCAATATGTCAGGGTCGGCCAGTGCTGTGCAAAGTCTCTTTTTTTCATCCGAATCCTCAGATCTTGAAAGAATAAACTCTCTCAGTCTTCCAAGAAGCTGGAGATAAAGCCCCCAGATAACAGGATATGCCTCCTCCATGTCCATACGGATACGCTTTGCAACCGCAGGGCTTCTGCCGGCAGTAGATATGGCTATGCAGAGATCACCCCGTCGAACCATTGAGGGGACTATAAAGCTGCACATCTCCGGTATGTCCACCACGTTGCAGAATATGTGGCGCTTATCCGTCTCTGCCACCACCAGACGCTGAACGTCCCGGTCATCAGTGGCAGAAACCACAAGCCAGGCATCATCAAGGTCATGGGGCCTGAACTTTCGCTCCTTCACGGTTATACGCCCCTCATCAGCCATCCTGCGGATATTGTCTGTAAGCTCAGGGCTGACAAGCAGTACCTTTGCACCAGCAGATGCCAGCGGCTGAACCTTTCGTTCAGCCACCCTTCCGCCGCCCACTACTACAACCTTTTTGCCATTAAGGTCGGCAAATAGCGGGTAATAACTGAAGCTCTCCATGGATACATTATCTCTGTTCATGGCGTTTAAGAATATCAATCATTCTGTAACAGGGCAACATCCAAGGAGAGAATTATAATGAAACAGTTCTACCCCGAATTGAGTGTTTCAAAACTTGAAAAGTATAAATAGATGTAACTCCTTTTAATTTTGTACAAAATCATTTTATTAGACTTTTGAAACACCAACTCATTTTTTAACGTTTGGTAACCAACATATGCTGAAACTACAAACATTATATGAAGGATGTACGAGAAGCACTCCACAAAGCAATATGGAGAAAATTTTCCAAAAGAGAAAAACAATTCCTATATTTTTTCTCTTTAAAAAATTAAAGAGCACTTTTTTCAACCCATCAAGCTTTCAAATGCAAATTTAATAATGGCATATTTTTTGCTCATATCTTTTTAACAAGGCATTGAAAGATACTTTCCTATCCAGCCTTTAAAGCCACTGACACCTCTAAATTCAGCAACTCAGGATACCGCATCCTGTATATAGATTTTAAATTTAGCTCTTTTTTAAAAAACAAAATAACTGTCCAAAATACCTGCTGAACACACTGGTAATGACTTTAACCCCTCCATGGGTAACAAATCGTAGCGTCTTTAGCTAAAAGCCTATTCTAAGCCCTCCCAGGCGTAAAGAAATTAAAGACAATTATCTTTTCCTGAAAACCAGGAGAAAGATACTGAATAATCTTAAATTATAAAAAAGTATCAATTCTGGGGAAATTCACAGGTGTAGAAGTTCATCATGATTAACCTTGAACAAGGAGAATGGATATGGGAAAAAAATTCTGGATACAATGCCTCGGATTTTGTGTGCTCCTCCTCTGGCCAGGCATATCATCTGCTTATCACAGCAGAAATTATGATTTTGATATGTGCGGGCACTGTCACCCTGGTGGGCCAGGCGCTGGTAACTTCCCTGCCTGTACACAGTGCCACACAGCCAACGCTCCACCCTACAGCACGGATATTGCACCGGCAAAGGGAAATCATTCCAACGCGCTCCTGGGGACCAGTTACGACACCCTGGACAACTGGAATACTGACTCCCAGGGCAATCCCTATCCGCTGACCTGCACAAACTGTCACGAACCTCACCACAACAACGGCATTACAGGGGATGGCATAGCAGATCCCTCCTATATCCTGGCAGAATTTACCGGAAATTACGCAGTTACTGCCAATTCGATGACCACAATGACCATTTCTGATCTGGTAGTGCATGATTCCGACTGGGAAGACCCTGCCACGTGGGGTTCCAAAACAGGGCCTGACCGTGGCCTTGTCCTGCTTGATACCATCGGTGGCAAAATGTACTGGTACAAGATTGTGAGCGCTGACAGCACTTCCATTACCTTTGTAAACGATGCCACCTATTTCCCCCAGTCTCCAATAAATAACCCTCAATCCATGCAGGTGGTCTATGGCCAGTTTATCCAGGATGAAATTGGCCACAGGGTTGGTGGAGACATTGAAGATGCCACAAGCGTAAAATTCGGGGGACCACATACCATGGCGGTGGATGAATCCGGCACGGGCATTGACCCAACTCCAAACGGTGTATGCCAGGTGTGTCATACCCAGACACTGTTCTGGCGCAATGACGGTTCCAGGGCAAACCATTTCAGCGGACAACGATGTACCGTTTGCCACGAACATGAGCAAGGTTTCAGGGCAAAAGGGGGTGACTGCGCTGGATGTCACATGACCGAAGGCCCTGACACGGATGATTATCTATTTGGAAACGGTATAATGGCCTCTGTCAGCCAGACCCAGTGGCAAAGCTCCGGGCACGGCCTTGCAAATGGCGCCGCATACGCTGTGTCAGGGAACCAGGGCGCAGGCATGTCCTGCAATTACTGTCATGATTACGATTCAAACCATAACGATCCTTCCAATCCATTTCGGCTTGCAAATACAGACGGACTGCATGGTGTAAACGGCGTTTGTCTTGCCTGTCATGCCACGGACGGTGCGGGCTACCAGCCACCAACTGATGATTCCGGAAGCTATCTCCATGTGAACAGCTCCGCAAAGGTGGATTCCTTCCATTTCGGACTGAGGCACTCTGGCCAGGATGGCGGCATGTTCTGCTGGGACTGCCATGACCCGCACGGAGATTCCAATATCTATATGGTTCATGACCGTGTAAGCAGTGAAACCCAGGGGGCCTTTGGCATTCCTTCCGCCTTAAGGGCCGTAACCTTCACAAACGCCTCCACGGGGACAGACTATGCCCTGAATAACGCGCCGTTTGACGGCATATGCCAGGTGTGTCACACCACAGCAAACCATTACACAGAAAATTCCGGAGATGGTCATAACGCCCACGTGAGATGTACTACATGCCACTGGCACAACGGCCTTGGCGAATCCGATGCCTTCAGGCGGCCTGGGCCACCAGTTCAAACAGAGTATGCGCTTCGTGCAAGAGATGGTTCCATGATAAGCCTTGAACTTGACATGAACGACACCATAACACTTAAAGGGCATAAGTATGCGGCAGGCCCTGCGTACAGCCCCAGGCAGACCTGTGGTGGTTGCCACGATTACGATGCCATTACACGGGCATATCACTTCAGGGCAGGCACAGGCCCCAATGGACAGACCCTTTCAGACACCTGGTCATCCAGTAACGGTAACAGTACTCTTTACAGATCCCTTGCCAGCACCTATGCGTACCTTGCATCACCAGGTCAATATGGTGGCTGGCTGCCTTACCCTTACCGCCAGTTGGCAGCCAAGAGTGTCCGTGGATCAGCAAACGCCACGTTTACATCACAGAACAAGCCCTATTTCTTTGACATCAGCTCCTTTGAGGAGAACGCCGCCTGTCTTTCGTGTCACCCAGGCGGTGGCCCTGCAGAGGGAATTGTGCAGGCTGACTATTCGGTAACCCCATATGATGACAGTTCCCTTGCGCCATCCCATGACTATGACCGGGATTTCTATACTTACGACTCAATGGATATTGTCAGGGCATCCTTTGGCCAGGATGGTGTGGCAGGCGATGGAAACACCAGTATAAGCGATGATATCAACGCAGTGGGCGCGCCACGTGCGGCTGACTGGTCCAAGGCAGGGGTAGCGGAGGCAGACTGCATGCTCTGCCACATTGACCCTGACTCTCCCCTGACCCTACAGTGTGCTGACGGTATGAAGGTCTTTCCAAACAGGCCGCGACTGATGATATTTGCAGAGCGGAATGAAGCGGGAAAGGTTGTAAAAATATCCTTTGGAACCCCGCTTGTCACAGGACTTGCAAACCAGACCGCCCTGGCCTATACGGATGATCCTCAACGTGTGGGCCGTCCTACATCAAAGATGGATATCATGGAGCTTCCGGCTGCAGATATCGGCGAGATAATGAATATGTGGTCTTTGGGCCTGAAACAGATTGAGGACCAGAACATTGCCCAGGGCACAACCCGCCTGCCCTGCGCCCTGTACGGACAGAACGTGCAAAAGATATGGGACGGGGATGAACTCATGGCTGAGTACTGTGCCAATCCCGCAGGCCCGGCAGACGAAATGGCGCGTCTGATTGCCAATGAGGCAGAGATAAACAACCTGTTCGCCGAGTTGCTGCAGTATATGAAGGACAATGAATTGATGCCGCCCGATGCCACCATGGATACTTTGATGGCAATGTTCTTCAATGATTTCATATATGCCTACAGTATCAAAAGCAGCCAGGGCGCCAGTGAGGAGCTGCTGCCCATTCCCACTCCGCTGCGGGCATATGAGCCAGGGAATTTTTACACAAATATGGACAGTTGCTATGCCTCTGTGCGTGACTACGTGCACGCTCCACTGGTTGAGGGTGAAGGCATGGAGTATATCGGGCGCACGGGCATCGCCTGGAATGCCGCCATGTATGGTATAGCTCTGTCAATGCAGGGTGATGACACATACATTGATCAGCAGACCGGTCAGGTTATGACTGATGCAGTTTTAGATGACCTTTACAGGAGGATTATCCCTCCGGATGCAATTACAGGCACATTACATGACTTTCTCCCAAGCCACTTTGATGCCATGGCATCTGCCGAACTGATAGGCCTTGACCTTGACCAGGATGGAACTCCCATCTGCTACGTGCAGCTCATAAAGGATGAGGATACAGGAACATGGAATGTAAAGTTATACTGGGAAGTTGACGAGGTTACGTACCAGTCTGTCCACAGACACATGTTCGGCGGCGGCAGTGATGCCAAATCGCCCAAGTGGATAAGGGTATGCGGTCAGTGCCATGTAATGACACATGACAATGCAGCCGGTGTGGAACATGCCCGTATGTACAACCTCGGTATGCCGGCTGATTGGGCGAAGAACGGCGCATTCATTAACAATACCGATGATATCGATGCTGCTGGCTATGATGTTCACATGTCCAGGGATGACTCCAGCCCGGCAAAAATGGGCTGCGGCTCCTGCCACCTTATGCAGCAGGATTTTCACCCCACAAAGGACCTTGAGAAGATGCATAATTTTCTCAAAGGTACTGATACAGCACATATGCAGCGTAATGATCTTGACAACAACTACAGGCCCAAAACCTGTGAGAGGTGTCATTTAACCACTCTTGATGTTGGCACAGACCCAACCGCTGCCCATAAGGCAAGATTCGGAGAGACCACTGCAAGGCATATTGAGAATATCGCCTGCCAGACCTGTCACATACCCTTCAAGAAGACCTGGCGCTTCAGGGCATTTGACAACTCCCTTGGTCATTACGCCAACCTGGATAACCGCATGGGATACAATGTGCTTGATTACAGGGATCAGAACCAGACGCCTGACCTGAAAATCAAGGCATATCCCCCACAATATGCACTTAGCCCGGTTTATGGCACATCACCCGCATACGGAATTCCGCACCGGAACATGGTGTCCCAGCATATTGCTGCAGACCCTGAAAATGGTGTGGCAGCCATGGACTATGTCTCAGAAATGGTGGAATATTTCCAGATGACCCGAAGTGGAGAGCCGGGACAGCTTGTAAACGGCATGCCAACCAATCCACGGTTTGACTTCTGGAAGTATATGTATCAGATGAACCTGGACACGAAAATAGGCACAGGTCTTCCACTGTCATATGATCCCCAGTGGGACAATGAGGTATTGCCTACGCTGTACTGGTCAAACGGCCGGAACGGTTACCCCCAGATTGTTACAGGAAATCCCATTATGGTCATGACCTGGGTTGATGCCAACCCACATGAAGGCAGTGACATGAGCAATCTTGCCTATAACGGAGCCCGCATGCTCTATGTACGGGAACTGAATGCCATTATAAAACAGTACAAGGCTCCTACCCGGCTTGGGGCTGACCTTTCCTACCTTGCCGGGATTGGACCCAATGATCCAGCCCATGCAGACGATCCGCTTGCAGGCAGGATAATACTCAAGGACAGTGGTTATATCATCTATGACCATACAGGCGACATGTACCCGGATATCTGGTATGTGGAAGATGTACGCGCTGTTCAGGCAGCCCTTGAAACAGTGCTCATGGCAGAAGGCGTTATTAATCCCCAACCCATGCTCTTCCTGACCGCCCGTTACTTCTCGGACACTCATGGTGTGCAGCCCAGGCAGTACTCTCTTGGCGCCATTTCATGTAATGACTGCCATAACAACATAGACGATGCAAACAGCGAAGAAGCACCCGGCATTCAACCGGGAGCACATCGCACCACAGACCGTTTAATCACCTTCCTGCCGTGGCAGCCCCCCTGGTTCCAGGAAGCCAACCGTTCGTTTGTTTACAATCCAGAAACCGGCGAGATGGAACCTACATACAATAACGGTACGGATGGACAGGGGGGATTCTTCATTGTTGACAGCGAAATCGCATATATAGAGCCGCTGGGTAATACAGCAGCAGGCCAGGAACCTGCAAACGGCCTGACGGTGCTTGGTGCAAAAGCCGCTGACATACTGGAGCTGTCCATGCACCATGCCAGGGAACGTTTCTACCTCAGCGGTGAAGATTTCGTGGCCGGCACCGCGCTGCCCTCTGTAAACCAGGTATTCCTCAACCAGGCAGAAAAGGAGGAAACATACGTCAACCAGATTGTAAACGGTCCTGACGATATGCTGCTCTACATGCAGATCCCCCAACATATCAAGCTGGAGCATGATATAACCGAACTTGGTATTGTTCAGGGCCTGCAGGAGATTACATTTAATGCCGGCCCGGCCATATATGGAGGCGATGCATTTGTTGTGCGCGTTGGACTGAAAAGGTTTAACAGCGCAGATTCACTGTTTCTGTCCATGCCGATTGTGGAAAAACCTGCCGGTTACCAGTATCCATGGCCTATTCTTGTAAAACAGGATGATGCGGACTCCCCCTGGTACCGGATTGATGCGGGTCCAAACGCTGCGGCCAGGATAGTCGGGGCGTTCCCAGGTTATGTCAAGATCAAGGTTTATGGCACTCATGGCGGGCCCGGAAGGTATGCGGCTGTATGGGCCATGCCACTGCCTCAATAGCATAAAATCGGATAAAAATAACTCAAAGCTTAAAGGAGCAGGGTGCGCACCCTGCTCCAAATCACTCTCTTTATTTCTGGACAGCCCCTTCAGGAAAAAAGGGCAGGCGAACATCCTCTATGTAGGAACCTCGTGGGTCATTAACAAATAGCATGTTGTCTTTTACAAGCATTCTCCGCATTGCAATAATCCCCCGGGTCAGCTCCCCCACTGGAACCACGATTATCTTCCCCTCCTTCTTCCCTGATGCCAACTGACGGGCCTTGAATACTGTTTCCACCATTGAAACTGAACACTCATCTGAAACCAATGACACAACAGCCTTGTCCACAAAATCACCAAGCATCCCCCTGTTTCTTCCAGCAGAATCCACAACTGCAAGATCTTTTGGGAGAATAACAGTTTTGTCAGGGTTACCGGGGCAGTAGGCGTACTGGTTAAATTTTTTCACAATCAGGTGGGCAAGACTCACCATGCTCCGTTGGTAATACAGTGACACACAGTAGTTTAATATTTCATGGGCCGGTATGAAGGGTTTCAGGAGCTGTAACCACTGCCTAACCCCTTCCAGCACCGCCTTTTTAAATCTGGCTTTGATAGCTGTAGCCGGTTCTCCCTTTACATGATAAACAACATACTCATGCATCATAAAGTACTGTGCAATCAGCCGTCTCAGCATGTCACTGTACCGCAGTTGGGAATAATGGCGCCGAACAAAGGCATGATATTTGTCCTTCATTGCCTTCAGCTCTTGAACAGTCCGGATTGACTGGCTCTCGCCAAGCATTTTCTTTGCCTGTATCATCAACAAAGCAAATTCATATTTTTCAGGGCCAGGCTCTGAACCCGTAAGCAATTTATAAAAAAATTCATTTTCAGGACTGTTGGTAAAAGAGGGCAGGGCATGTCTGCTCTTTATATGAACAACAAAGGTCTTGTTTCCAAGGATCACAGGAAATACGCGACCCTTTTCAAAAGTGAGCAGGGCAAGCCCCTGGTAACCTGTGCTGATGATCTTCCTGGTGCCTGAGGCTAAAGGCCCCTCGAAAAGAACATCCTCTTTCAAGCCGTCATAGATCTTTACTGTTATATGGACATCTTCCTTAGGTTCCAGATCAGACTCCAGGACAAACGATGCCATAGCAACCTGCAAACCGGCTGCCCAGAACAAAACCAGCAGTTTGGCAACATTAAAGCATGTTTTCATATCATTATTATTTATACAAATTAGTATCTATTCAGCGTAGTGAATGGTCTTGTTTTGGAGTGACTATGAAGAATTTCGTAGTTTTTCTTGGCGAAGCGCAGCCATAAAAATCGCGTCTGTCTGAGCGAGGTACGAGCGAGTTTCGCGATTTTGGCGTAGCAAGCCTTAGAAAAACAAGAAATTGTTCACCGGAACGGAAAAACAAGGCCATTCACTAACCTCAATTACCATCAATACGCTGAACAGTTACACAAATTATTATTCAAAGCAGCACCAAAGCATACACAACAATAAAAAACCGCCGCACCTGAATTGGTACGGCGGTAAGAAAGGCTTACACTCTTCAGGTGTATATTAATCCTGAATACAACGCACACTCTGGCCTGTAGCCTGGTTATTCACGTAAGACATTTCGGTGTTGCCAGGCCTTATCACCAGATAATCAGCCCTTTTACCAAAACGACGCTCGGTAACGGTGCTTGACCAGTAATACCCTTCCCTGCCTGCCACCTCTACATCACCTGTTTCAGCATCCCTGTAACCACCAACAACGAACTTGGCTGGAGAGGCATAGGCACCAGCGGAATTTTGAGGCTGCCAGGATGCCCTTTCCACTTGAAGCTCGGTTGCAGTAGGCAGCCTGAAACCTGATGGACAGGGATTGTTGATACCGGATTCACCCTGCCACAGGTTGTCGTTCTCAGGTTCCCGCCAATTGGAATACGGGGAGGAAACGGTAATGAAATCGCCGTGCCCTGGCACATCCAGATTGCTTCGGTTTGCGGTGGTTTCGCTTGTCCGCTTCTCATGACCGTCCTTAAGACGGCCCCACTGGTACAGATCACCAAAGGCCTGAGGATCATCATAACTTGTGGCTTGCCGTGATGCACCAAGATTCCGATCCATCCAGACCTGGCCTGCTGATGTAACGGTTACAGGGCAAGGTTCATCCTCACCATCACAATCCTGGTCGATCCCATCTCCGCATATCTCCGGGGCCCCGGTATAAATGGAATTATCAGAGTCATTACAGTCACCCTGGCTCACTGCCTGTCCATCTCCATCATTATCTGTGCACGGGGCATCAAGTCCGTCGCAGTCCTGGTCTATGCCGTCTTCACAAACCTCAGGCGCACCTGCATAAATATTGACATCAAGATCATCACAGTCACCATCATTTGCGGTCTGGCCGTCCTGGTCAATATCCAGGTCAGGATTATTGTCCATGATACAGCGGACGCTGTTGCCCTCCGCCCTTCCGTAATGGTAGATCCCGGAGTTATTCTCACTGGCATACAGGTATTCTGCATGAGTACCGGCAACGGTGCTTGACCAGTACTTCATCACGTTTCCCGTGTCCATTATTTCCCCGGTACGCGGATCACGGTAACCTGCCTTGACAAATCTGGCAGGAGAGTTGAAGGCACCGGCTGCATTCCTTGTCTTCCAGGAAAGCCTCTCTATTTCAAGCTCTGTAGCCGTGGGCAGTCTGTAACCGGACGGACAGGGATTGTTGATGCCGTCCACACCCTGCCACAAATCATTATTCTGAGCATATCTCCAGTCAAACGGAGAAATGCTTGTGGCGATGAAATCACCATGGCCTGGCACATCGTTCCTGCTCCGGTCATTAGTGATTGCACTGGTACGCTTCTCGTGTCCATCGGCAAGCCTCCCCCACTGGTAAAGGTCGCCGTATGCCTCGGTATCATTTGCGCTTAGAGCCACGCGAGATGCCCCAAGATTGCGGTCAAGCCATATCTGACCTGCTGATAGAACCGCACCTTCCGGCAGTCCGCAGGGTCTGTCCCATCCATCACAGTCCTGGTCAATGCTGTCCCCGCATATCTCCGGCGCACCCCTGTAAATGGTGCTGTCTTCATCATTGCAGTCACCCTGGGCAGCAGTCTGTCCGTCTCCATCTGCGTCAGGACACACGGCATCTTCACCATCACAGTCCTGGTCAATGCCATCTTCGCATATCTCAGGCGCACCTGCATAAATGGTGTTGTCCAGGTCATTACAGTCTCCATCATTTGCACTCTGACCATCGCCATCCATGTCCTGGTCAGAATAATCCTGGATACAGCGCACACTGCTTCCCTGGGAACGGTACTCGGAGCGAATGCCTGCCCATGCCGCATCAAACTCAAAAATTCGCGCCTCTGTGCCAGCCACCGTGCTGGTCCAGTAATTCCCCCAGTGATTTCCGGGATGTAAACTTCCGTTGGTAAAGCGTGCGCCAGCGCCCACAAGTTTAAGCGGCGAGGCAAAAGCAAGCTCAAAGGGATAGGCATCAGGGTTGCTGGAAGACCATGATGCCCTTTCAATGCTGAATTCCGTAGCAGTTGGCAGCCTGAAGCCGGGAGGGCATGGGTTGTTTATTCCTGCCTCACCCTGCCACAGGTTATCATTCTGTGGAGCTCTCCAGTCGTATGGAGCTGTATCGGTGGTGATAAAATCACCGTGCCCCGGATTATCATCAGTGCTGAGTAAAGAGGTTACGTTGCTGTCTTTCTTCTCATGCCCGTCAGCGCCCCTGCCCCACTGGTAATAATCACCAAAGGCCCACTCATCTGTCATGCTTGAAGCAGCACGGAAAGCGCCAAGATTTCTGTCCATCCATACAAGCCCTCCTGCCGATGTCACAGTCTGTACCAGGCAGGCCAGGTCCGCACCGTCACAATCCTGGTCAATACCATCTCCGCATATTTCAGGTGCTCCTGTATAGATGGAGGGATCATTGTCATTGCAGTCGCCCTGGCTCACGGTCTGGCCATCGTTGTCTAGATCCTCTGGGGGCTCTGAATAGGCCACCACGATGACAAAACCTGTTTTATCAACATTGGTGGTCCCGGGTTCGTAGTACCTGCCACCCGGGGCAAAGGCAAAGTAGTAGTCATCTCCAATGCTCTGGTCAGCCTCTCCCCAGGGGGACGTAGAGAGATAGCGATAGTAGTTGATTACTGCACGAACCTGCACTGAAGCGCCTGGGGCAACATCAGGCACTGTAGCAGATAGCGCCCCCTTTGGAACCTCAATCCAGCTTGCCCCGTCATCAATGCTGTACCAGAACTGGCCTATGAAATTTTCAAGATAGTTAAACCTGAGCTCCAGCGGCATGGCATCAGAGCTGGCATTGGTTATCACCCCTACCCTGAAAGAATACGTCTTGCCATTCTTTGTCCCGATAATATCAAAACTGCCCACGTATTCGACCTGACGGATGCTATAGGTCCAGGCACCGGAAGACGGCACATTTGTTACAATAACAAAACCTGTTTTATCAACATTGGTGGTCCCGGGCTGGTAGTACCTGCCACCCGGGGCAAAGGCAAAGTAGTAGTCATCTCCAATGCTCTGGTCAGCATCTCCCCATGGGGACGTGGAGAGATAGCGATAGTAGTTGATTACTGCACGAACCTGCACTGAAGCGCCTGGGGCAACGTCAGGCACTGTGGCAGATGGCGCCCCCTTTGGAACCTCAATCCAGCTTGCCCCGTCATCAATGCTGTACCAGAACTGGCCTATGAAATTTTCAAGATAGTTAAACCTGAGTTCCAGCGGCATGGCTTGGGCACTGTCATTGGTTATTACCCCTACGCGGAAGGAATACGTCTTGCCATTCTTTGTCCCGATAATATCAGAACTGCCCACGTACTCCACCTGACGGATGCTATAGGTCCAAGCACCTGCCACAGGGCATAAAATAGCCAACAGAGCTATAATTGTAAAAAATGCTGTTAATACTCTGGCCTTTTTCATTGTAATCTCCTCCTTGAAAGGCCTAAATTAATAGGCGCAGGGGCAAATAGTGGTATAAGTATGCCATTATCCTACTTTTACGCTATATAATAAATAATACATTATATTGTTGAAAAATATATTGTTGAAAAATACAAAAGTCTTCAAAACTGCCCAGTAGCCACTCTGGCTCTACCTTCTCTTATTGGCCGTCTTCTTTTTCCTAGCCTTTGAGGTCTTCTTTTTCTTTGCCTCACTGCCCAGGTCCAGACGGTACACCAGAATGTCATTATCGTCAGAGGGAACAGGATAAAAACCGAACTTTTCAGCAAGGCCCTTCATTGCGGTATTTTGTCTTAATACGTTCATATAAATGGTCTTTATGCCGGATTTTTGAGCTGCCTCAAGAGTTCTCTTCATAAGCTCGGTTCCAATGGCCTGACCCTGCCAGGGATCACCAACGGCAAAGGCAAGCTCAGCGGACTCACGGTCAGGAAGCATTGTTATCCTCCCTGAGCCCACAATCCTCTTCCTTCCGTCTTCCCTGATTTCTGCTACAAGTGCAAGTTCCCTGTAGTAGTCCACCTGGCAGTAGCGCACCAGGTTCTCATGGCTAAGCTCCTTGATTGGCTGGAAAAATCTCAACAGGATGGTCTCTGCTGAAAAGGTATTAAAGAGCTCGTTCATCAGGGGCTCATCTTCAGGTTTTATCGGGCGGATGGTATATGGCGTGCCATCCCGCATCTTTGCCTTCCAGGTAAACTGTACAGGATAGGGAGCAATGGCAAGATGTTCCGGCGCGCCTCCACGAAATCTTCTGATACCGTCAACAATGGTATGGTCAAGCACAATTCTGCCATCCAGGCAAAGCCCGCCATGCCTGCCTGCATAAAAGGGGTTAATATCCACCTCCAGAACCTGTGGAAAATCCGTAATGAAATTTGAAAATTTCACCAGTATCTGCTCAAGCAGTTCAAAGGGAATGCCCAGCGTTTTGGTTGAGCGCTCATAACGACAGATGCGGGTATCCTGCATGAGCTGCGCTGCAAGATTCTGATTAAGGGGCGGCAGGCCCACGGCAAAGTCTTCCATAGCCTCAAACAGCTTGCCCCCTGCACCAAAGAGTATAACCGAGCCAAAGGTAGGGTCCCGTTTTGCGCCAAGTGCAAGCTCAATGCCTGGCCAGTGAATCATGGGCTGCAGCGTCACACCGGCAAAGTGGGCATCAGGCCTTGTCTCTTTAAGGTTGTTCAGTATGGTTTCAAATGATTCTTTTACCTGGGACTCTTCCACATTAAGCAGCACTCCTCCAACACTGCCCTTGTGGGTAACATCATGGGACTCCAGCTTCATTACCACCGGAAACCCCATGCCCCTTGCGATTTCAAGCGCCTCCTCAGGAGTGCTGGCAAGCTCCATTGGCGGCGAAGGTATATGATATGCCTCAAATATCTCCTTGGATTCACGCTCTGTAAGGAGAAAACGTTTTTCTGAAGCAGCCCTTGCAAAGATCTCCTCTACCACCTGGTAATCAGGGGCAAAATCATCAATTATGTTGGCCGGGGTCTCTGTAAGCAGTTTTACAATACGATCATGCCTGTAGAGGTAAACAAAGCTCTTTACTGCATGCTCGGGGGTCACGAAGGTGGGAATCCCTCCCCTGTTAAGAAGCTCCCTGCCCTGACTCATTATCTCGCTCCCCATCCAGCAGGCAAGAACCGGCTTTTTGGGATATTTCTTTGATATTTCCACCAGCTTTGCCGCTGTCTCCTCTGGTGCTGTGGCAAACTGTGGGGTCAGAATTACCAGCACTCCATCTGTTCCTCTGCTCCTGAGGCATGTCTCAAGTGCTGTTGCATAACGCTGAGCAGATGCGTCTGAAAGCAGATCAACCGGATTTTCCACTGTTGCCCACTTGGGCAGCACATCCCTGATCTCTTTCTTTTCCCCAGCGTTCAGCTGTGCCAGATGTCCGCCCATCTTGATAAGCATATCCGTTGCCATAACCGCAGGCCCCCCTGCATTGCTGATGATTGCAAGCCTGCTTGACACAGGTGCAGGCTGCTTGGATATTGCCTCAGAGACATTAAAAAGCTCCAGAATCTCGTCCACCCGCACCATACCGGCACGCTTAAACACCGCATCATAAACCAGATCCTCACCTGCAAGCACACCTGAATGGGTCAGCGCAGCCTGCCTGGATTCAAAGTACCTGCCTCCCTTTACCACAACCAGGGGTTTGGTCTTTGCAAATGCCCTGGCAGCGCTGACAAACTTTCGTCCATCAAGCACAGATTCAAGATAGAGAACTATGCCTCTGGTAAACGGATCAACAGCCAGGAAATCAATAATGTCAGCAATATCAACAGAGGCCTGGGCGCCAACCGACACAAAGGTGCTGAGACCCACATTCTTGGATGCTGCAAAATCAAGGATACCGTTTGCAAGGGTTGCGCTCTGTGAGACAAAGGCAAGACGGCCTGGCGGAGGACACTTGTGCGCCATACTGATATTGAGTCCGCTCCTGGGGCGCTGGAGACCAAGGGAGTTTGGGCCAAGCACAGGGAGAGCATATCTGTCTGATATATCCTTTATTGCTTCCATGAGTATCTCAGGTGCCTTCATCCTGGAACGAAAATCATTTGCAAGCACGATTGCGGCCCCGACACCCGCCTTTGCTGCTCTCTCAAGCTCTTTAGGTACGTCATCAGGAGGCCCAGCCAGCACAATGAGGTCCACCGGCTCCCCGATCTGTTCAAGGCTGCCAAAGGCTGGGATACCCCTGACAGAGACCCTGCCTGAATGAAGTGGATAGACCACCCCCTTGAAATCCGCAGTCAGGATATTCCGCAGCACCATTGTACCTGGACATTCCCCTGTAGCAGTAAAACCGTTAACAGCTATACGCTCGGGAGCAAAAAGTGATTTAAGTGACCTTATTAACATGTTTTATTTTCTGGAAAATTATTAAATTGTTATATAAGCTATATATGAGCGTTGGGTAACCATTATGAACACAACATTACGGGTTATATCTGCACACCTCCCGGGAATATGGCAGCTCAGAGTGACTTAATTACCATACCCTTTTTAAGGATAGTATTGAACCTTTTTATAGGCAAGGATGATAATATTTTCATACAAATTGCGAAAATCCGATTAGCAATATAATAAAATCATTAAACAATTGAGGCAGACATCCGAAAAGTAAAACATAATTGCATACCTGTTCATTTTTGCACAACAAAAAATGAGAGAGGGAAAACTGTGAAAGCACGCACATAAAAACCAGGGAGGTAAAACAGACAATGTTTAATCAACCCGCCACAGCCGGCGTTAAGCCTGGTGCCATGAACACCAATACCATGATTGAACGGATCAGGCCCTACGCCACAATCATGGAATACGGTACCGGGGATAAAATCGTTGTTCATGGCCAGGACGCATCGGCCCTATATTACGTGGACATGGGAGTGGTGGAGGTCAGTTACTCCACAAACGGCACAAAGGTAATAGTAGCCCTTATTGGTGCGGGTGAATTCTTTGGAGAAATTGGCTTTTTTGATGGAATAAGCAGGGTACGCGACATTGCAACTACCGAAAAAACAAGAATATGCATTTGGACAAAGGAAAATATAGCCACAATGAGGGAAAAAGACCCCGGACTGTACGCAGATTTTCTGTTTCATACCGCACAGTCCATATGCCGCAAATTCCGCAGGTTGCTTGAAGAAAGGGAAACACCGAAGACCTATGCCGCCTCACTTACAGAGGGAAGACGGCAACTGTTTAATATTGTCTCTCCAATTCCCGACAGCCTATATGACATGGAGGTATGGAAAGAGGTTCACAGCCAGGTGGAAGGCTTCAAGGCTGCCATGTATGACCTGGCAAATTCGGTGCAGATGCTCTCCCGAGATGATCTATTACCTGAACACTACAGTAAATGCGGTGCCATAATCAGCAGCTTTAACAACGCCCTGGATCAGCTTGATAAGAGCCTGGAAGACGGTAAACTTAAAAACTATCTCATGGGTTATATTTTCAAGGAGATATTTCCCTATTTTATGCGCAGCCGATTTGCACAGCGGACATACTTTAAGCCAAAGGGGTATGCTGGTGATTTTCTGATGATGGAACTCATTTACCAGAACAGCCCGGAAGGTGATGGCAACCTCGGGGTTCTCATAGATGCCTACTGCCTTGATGCTCCGGCCTCACGTGCTGTTCGAGGAAGACGCAGGGCTCTCTCATCACTCCTTAAAGAGTACTCCGCCCCCCTGATTGAGCAAGGCAGCAAGGTACACATCATGAACCTTGCCTGCGGGTCAAACAGGGAACTTTTTGATTTCATAAAGGAGTGCCCTGACACATCCAAAATTTCAGCCATTTGCGTGGATGCCGACCAGGACGCCCTTGAATACACAGATAAAAACGTAAACACCTTTGCCCACAACGCCACAATACACCTTATGAAGGACAACGTGGTGAAGTGGGCCATTGGCAGGGTCAGACATGAATTCGGCAAACAGGACATTATCTACTCAGCCGGCTTGACAGACTACCTGGATGAACGGCTTTTCATCATTCTGCTTAACCGCATTTATGAATTCCTTAACCCTGGTGGCATTGCGATTATATGCAACTTTGCAGACCGATTCCCCCATAAATCGTGGATGGACCAGCTGCTGCAGTGGAAGCTCATCTACCGAGACGAGCCTGAAATGGAACGGCTTTTTGAAAAGAGCAGGTTTGGCAAGACCATGAAACTGTTTACTGAAGAAGAGGGCATTACCATCTTTGCCATTGCTAGGAAAGAGGGATAAACTTGGAGATGACCAGTTTTACCAACATGGAAAAGTTCTGGGAATCCCAGCAGAACCTCATACGCCAGCGCTTCAGGCTGTTTGCAGGACTTGGCGCTGTGCTTGTCCCGCTCTTTTCCCTGGTGGATTACTTCTACTATCCTCAGCACTGGAAAGATTTCCTCTTAATCCGCTCCTTTATCACCCTTTACTGCGTCATTATCCTGATAATTGACAGGAGCAGGCCAGATGCCCGATTCATATCTTGGGCTGGCATTATCGGGTACTACCTCACAGGCACAAGCATTATATGGATGATAGTTGCAACCGAAGGGGCAATAAGCCAGTACTACGCAGGACTACTTCTTGTATTTGTGGGCATCTGTACTGTAATTCCACTTGATACATGGCGCATTGCATTTCATGTTGGAGCCCTTTACCTGCTCTTTGTAGCCGCTGTATTCCTTGCCGGCAACTGTAACAACTACAAGCTCTGCGTGATAAACAACGTATTCATGGTGACCACCACCCTTGTTCTGCTCATTGCAGTACATTCCAACTTCAAGACCAGGTTGAGAGAGTACAACTACAGGCGGGAACTTGACAGGACAAGTGCCAAGCTCCACCAGTACACCGATCTTCTGGAGAGCAGGGTGGCAGAATCAGAAGCCAACTATGCCACACTGGTAAACAATGCAGAAGAGGCAATATTTGTCCTGGAAGATGATGTCATCACCTTTCCCAATCCCAGTACTGCCAACCTTTTAGGACATGACAGGCGGGAACTGGGTTGCTTCAACTTTATTGACTTCGTAGTCCCGGAACACAGGGAGCAGGTACTTGATGCATACCTTGAGGTAGCCGGCTGGAACAAGACCATAACGCTTGATGCAATTAAGATAAGCCCTGCAGACAAAGATATCCGCGTGGTAATGCTCACCATTGTCCCTGTGGAATTGAGAGGCAGAAAGGCATTGCTCCACTTCGTCCGGGACATTACAGAGAGACAGAGACTTGAAGCTGAACTTTTACAGGCACAGAAGATGGAGGCTATTGGTACGCTTGCAGGTGGCATAGCCCATGACTTCAACAACGTACTACAAATTATAACCGGCTATATCCAGCTCCTTGAAATCCGGCAACTCTGCAACGATGAAGGACAACGGCTTGTAAAGAACATTAAAAAGGCCGTTGACCGTGCATCCCATATTACCCGACAGCTTTTAATGTACAGCAGGAAAACGGATTTTAATCCTGTGCCCATTGATGTAAATGAGCACATTGTCACTGTCTGCCGTCTTCTTGAGCGCACCATACCCCGCATGATATCCATTAACCTTCACCTTCAGGGAGATCTCAAACGTATAGAGGCAGAGCCCATACAATTTGAGCAGGTCATTATGAACCTTGCTGTAAATGCAAGGGATGCCATGCCTGATGGCGGCAGACTGGACATCAGTACGGAAAATATTCATGTTGATAAATCCATGGCAAGAAAACACGCAGGACTAAATAGAGGGGATTATGTACTGCTTAAAGTCTCCGACACCGGGACAGGCATGGATGAAAAGACTCTTCGCCGAATCTTTGAGCCTTTCTTCAGCACAAAAGAGGAAGGAAAGGGCACTGGACTGGGCCTAGCCATGGTTTACGGCATTGTAAAAAAACATGGTGGGGTTATTTACTGCTCCAGCACGCCAGGTCATGGCACCTCCTTTTCCATTTTCCTGCCTGTTTACCAGGAAAAGCCGGAAAAAGAGGCACCAGAAGAGTATGAGGCAAAAGAGCGAGCCATCGGGCATGGAGAAAACGGGCTGATACTCATAGTGGATGATGAACCCGGCATTCTCGAAATTGAAAAAGAAATGATTCTCATGCATCATTACGGGGTCATTACAGCCAGAAGCGGAGAGGAGGCCCTGGAAATCTTTAAAAAACATGGGGATGAGATAGGCCTTGTAATACTTGACATCAACATGCCCGGCATGGGTGGATATAATTGCCTTATTGAGCTGAAAAAACTAAGTCCGCATATCAAAGTACTTATTGCCACTGGCTATGCCGGTGAGGAGCACCTCAGCAAGGTAAAGGAAGCAGGCATTGCAGACATAATACATAAGCCTTTTAAAATCAACGACATCCTCCCCAAAATTCGAACCTTGCTTGGTCCGCCCAGGCAGGAAATCTATTCAGCGAAGTGAATGGCCTTGTTTTGGAGTGACTCTAAAGAATTTTGTAGTTTTTCTTGGCGAAGCGCAGCCATAAAAATCGCCTATAGCTGAGCGGGGCACCAGCGCGTTTTGTGTTTTTTGCGGAGCGAACACAAGAAATTATTCAACGGAACGAAGAAACAATGCCATTCCATTCAAAGGAACGGATTATTAAGGTTTAAGTCGGCTGACTAAAGATTTATCCCCTGCTAAGGAAAGCTTTTTCATGGAAAAACTTTTCTTTTTAGGGGAATTTTTTTCAAACCCGCGACTTCGAAATGTCCATTTGGCCGCAGTATGGTCCAAATTTTTCCAAATAAAGAGACAAAAATATGGCATAATTCTTGAAGTGATAATTGGCAAGTGATCAGCGTAATGATGTAAATTTATAAAGCTATGGTCCCTCTTTACATAATAAATCATGGCAAAAGGAGTAAATAAATTATGAAGAGATTATTGTTTGCATTGGGCCTGGCTCTTGCATGTCTTATCCTGGAAATGGGATCGTCGCTTGCCCAGACTGTGGCCTTCCTTCCCATGGATGGAACAGACGGAAGTACGACGTTCATAGATACCATGGGCAATACCTGGACCGCCTCAGGGGATGTTCATATTAGCTCTGCCCAGGCTGTATCAAGCGGCTCCAGTGCCTATTTTGACGGAAACAATGATTACATCGGGGTATCAGATTCGTCGGTATTTGATTTCGGTGGCCGGTTTACCATCGATTTCTACATATTTCCGTTGGATGGAACCAGCATGAACCAGTATATCGCTGGCGAAAGCCGTCCTGATTACGGAAATGGTGTGGACATACGTTTTGATGGTGGATACATGGACGGATGGGGCTATGACGGATGGTTCGGAAGGCTTACGGAGGATCGTACCAAGCCCGGTTTGGTGAATCTCAACAATTGGAATCATATAATGGTATCGGCTGACACGAACCAGGTTTCGCTTTATATTAACGGCCAACTGGCGGTCCAGCGTCCACGGGGGACAATCAGCGACGGTGTCAACCCTTTTCGCATCGGCGATCAGCTCAATTTTGGCGGCCTCGGTTTTAAGGGCTATATAGACGACTTCAGAATCTCAGATCAACCCTTGGCTCCAGTTCCCATCCCCGGCGCTGTATGGCTGCTTGGCTCGGGACTAATCGGGTTCGCGGGGTTAAGGAACCGATTAAAAAGGCAATAAATCCTCATTCGTTCCAGCAACTATTTAATAAGGCGGGACTGTCTGAGTCCCGTTTTTTTTGATGCCGGGGTCAGGTCTTTATTTGACTCTTGCACAATTCCCTGGTCAGTGTAAGTATGAACAGGGCCTAAATAATAGTTGAGTGCCTCAACACCTCGCTGCTTATCCTGATACCTGCCTCTTGGACAGCCCGCATATTAACCATTATGCGCCATCTTTTCCTTTGTACATAAAGACAAATCATCCCGTTGGACTTACAAAAATCCTCTTCATCACCCACTGTTAGCACGTCTAGCCCTTTTGTCAATTCTAGAACTGACCCGTAATACTCCTTCATGTCCGAGCCTACATAAATAATTTTGCAACTGCGGATAAAACGGGAAAGGGCATCTGTTTCCTGATCAGATAGCCTGTCATCGCACTGAAATACCCGGATATTAATATCCATGCCGTTCTCCCTCATGCTCTTGGCAACGTCACTAAATGTTGCCGAGCATAAGGTGTGGTTCTTTTCTATTATCCCCACAGTCAGCCGTGACACTGTTTTCTCGAGCCATTGCACATCCATTGCAATTCTCATAAGTACAACTGCACGTAAACGGCATGTCTCCACAGCAGCATATGCGTCAACAGTAGAGATAATAGCCAAAATTACAGCTATGTTCAGAGATAATATATGCCTTTTATACGAGTTTATACCGTATCCCTCCGCCTCTTCCTCATGCCTGCCTCTCAGAACACTACAGGGTTTCGCCAAGACCCAGCCATATACATTCCCCCTTACATAAGCACTCGCTTTTTCAAAATGAGTACCTAAGAGAAAGTCCGAGAGAGGGCGCTTCCGACCTGTATTCCGAGACCCGTTCCGCATAGTTACGCTTGTTCAAATCTTTATCAAGCCAACCCAGGATATTAAAAAGATCAAGACGGGCCTGCCAGTGAGGGGTAAACCTGTACTCTGTACCTAGATTAAGATAATAATTTCCACCAAATGCCTTGTCATATCCTGAATCAGACAGCCCCAAGCCGATGCTGTCAGGGAATGTTCCCTCCCTGTTATTGTACCTTGTCTGGTCATGGGCACCGGGAAAGCCCCAGTATATCTGGAGTGATCCATCAACAGAAAATCCAGGGGTAAAATTGTATGAGGCAAATAGCTTTGTCAGGTTTTCAGACCAGATTGCAAGTGAATGACCATATCCATAAGGCTCTGCCGACCAGGGTTGCACAGTTCCAGGCTCTACAAGGTCAAAGTCCAGCAGCTTTGTATAGGAATGCGACAAGCTCAAAATATACCCATTATCCTGCCACCTGAACTCTGCCTCAATGCCATAAATCTTGTAATCTGCCAAGTGATTGCTCCGCCGCAACTGTGTATTCCAGGCCACAAGTTCTATATCCTGGTAAAAGGCAGAGATGGCTGAAAAAGCCTTATTGCCGAACATGCGCTCATACCTGACCTCACCAGAACGTATCTTTTCGGAATCACTGTACCCCTTATCAGCCACGTACTGGGCACGCAGTTCATCATCCCCTGCCCTGCGCACTGACTGGTTCCCAATGAACTTAAGTGTATCATGCTCTGTGGGTTTGAAGATGATGGCAGCCCGTGGGGAATAAAGCCAGTCAGTATAGCTGTGTTTATCCATTCGTCCCCCTGCAAACAGGGTCCAATTGCTGCTCAGATCCCACCGGTACTCCCCAAGTACTGACCAGGTGTTT
>WGBG01000087.1 GCA_015494395.1 Deltaproteobacteria bacterium | reverse complement strand
TCAAGGACAGTCCTTTGAACTCACCATAAATTGGAGTGCGGACTGGAGGGAGCGGTTTGAAAACCTCCACAGAAGACTGTATGGTCATGCCTTCAGTGACAGGGGGCTTGAGGTTACGGCTGTAAGGGTAAAGGTGATTGTTGAGCGCAGATATCAAGGCCCTGAAAGGAATTTGCTTGCTGAAAATAAAGATACAGATATATACAGGCTGCCTGAGCTGGTCCCCAAAGATTCAGTGGTGGATGAGGTGATCTTCAGTGAAGGGCCTGAACTGGTCAATATTTTAAGTAGGGGCAGTATAGAAGAAAATTTCAGGGTTGTTGGCCCTGCAGTAGTTGTGGATGATTTTACCACGGTTCTCATTCCTGAAACATGGTCAGCAGTAAACGTAAGAGGAAAGCTTGTCCTTGGGAAATATATCAGGTAAGTATTCACCCTACTGTCTGATTGTCGTGCTTTAAGGTGCGTGTTCGATGTTGTTTTTCCGTTTGTATGTTATGAAAAAGGAAAGAAAATACCTACGATTTTTTTTCCTTTTTTTCTTGTTTATCTAAAATACTGTTCCTGTGCCTTGAGTATAAGGGTTTTTAATGGTGTTTTGAGATGGTATGGTTTTTGCTTTCTTTTAAAGAAATTTGACTCATAATAAATTAATGGAGGAAATCTTATGAAATCAAGTAAAATCTTAGGGGGCATTATAGCCATTTTTCTTCTCCTTGTGTCTGCTCAGGCTGCTACCGCATGTGTTGGCACAATAACTCCCATAGATCCATATACCGGTTTATGGCAGGTTAACAGTGATGAATGTGTGTTTAATTACGCTATTTATTCTCCTGTTGAAAATGGTGTTATGACTGTTGCGCCAGCTTCTGGTTTTGGAGGAGATACGCATGAGATCCCTATCGATGTGAAGACCTACCCAACTTTTACTGAGCTCTCAACGCCCTCAAAAATAGAAATCTCTTTCACAGTTGATGGTGATCCCGTGGATTATACTTTTTATGATGGTGGTTGGTACACGGGGCTCCAGCTTCTGAACGATGACCATACGGAAAAATTTGGTCTCGTCAAAATAAGATGTGCGGACCCTGCTCCCGTACCCATCCCTGGCGCTGTTTGGTTGCTTGGCGCAGGTCTTGTAGGCCTTGCAGCATTCAGGAAAAAATAAAATATATTCAGTTTTGATTCTACTGTTTAGCTTCCATTAGAGTGTTCACCTGAGGTGAACACTCTTTTTTTGTTCAAATCTATTCAACTTCCCGCCTTTTCCACAACAAAAGAGATTGAATTCGGTCCACATTGCAGAGGCATTGCTATCTCTTGTTTTCCAGAACGGACTGCCACTTCCGCCACGTTACTTGCGTTTACATCATCAACCCTATAGAATACCTTGCATTCTCCCACCGCAGGTCCTTAATGTGACTTTGCCAGTTACACAAATGTATTATGTAACTATAAGGCGGGAATCCTGGCTTCAGCACTACCAGGGGGATAAAGTCTTGCTGGCTCCTCATATGACCAACTGTGGTGGCAAGTCTACTTTCTCAAAGATTTGCGCCAACAATCCATCCATACAGGTATCATTTATTTTTTTAACCCAGAAATTGTGATTTAGGATACATACAATGACCAATTCAGCATCATCAATCTGGTCCATGCTTTTTCATTCAGGGCCGGTTGTGCAGTTTGTACTTATAACACTGTTGGTGTTTTCCGTTATTTGCTGGACAATTATAGTCGTAAAGGTAAGGAGATTCCGACAGGCATCCTCGGCCAATATTGATTTTGAAGAGCGCTTCTGGGACGGGGGAAGCCTTCAGCGTGTGTATCGCACAGCGCTACGTATGCCGGAGGCGCCCATGGCGGCAGTTTTTCTGCACGGATACCAGGAGTTGAGGCAGCTTATTGATGAGTGTGGCTCATCTCCAGGAGAGCGTGCAATTAATGCATGGCTTCAGATTATTGAAAGAGGTCTTGACAAGGGCATAAAAGAGGAGCTTTCCCTGCTTGAAAGAACTATTCCTTTTCTTGCAACCATAGGTAATGCCGCCCCGTTTATCGGTCTTTTTGGTACTGTAT
>WGBG01000086.1 GCA_015494395.1 Deltaproteobacteria bacterium | reverse complement strand
TTTGAGCTGATTTCACATCAAACCCTGATTCAAGCTGCGCTAGGGCAGTGACAATACACCACGGGGCGATGCCGCTGACCCTGAAATCATCTTCCCTTAAACGCAGAGAACGCCTGTCACCGGCAAAAAGAGCGGTCTTCCACCTGACCTCATGGGCTGGCAGTATGTCCTTCAGCATGTCATTTCCCATGTAAAGCGTGGCATCAGGCCCGATGTCATACTTGTGTTCCAGAACATACCTGACCTTGTGAAACATCAGGGGCGATGGCTTGGCCACTCCCTGCTGCCAGGAAAACTGGCAAATATCCGGGTCAAAACCAAGCTCACCCAGACTTCTTCCAAGAAGTGCCTCAAACATAAGCAGGGTATAAAACTGGGCATTTGAAATTATGCCAATGGCTATTTTCTTATCTCGCAGGGTATTAAGCAGAGAGAGCAATCCGGGCATGGGCCATACAGCGTTTGTCCTGCACTCATAAGATATTGCCAAAAGCTCAATCTGTTCCTGGGTAACCCCTCTGTCTATTTCAAGCCGTGCCAGGACACGCTTCCATATCTTGCAGATATCAACCTCAGGAAATTCAACTCCCTGGGCCTTAAGCCTCTGATGACAAGCCAGAATCTCATCCCTAAAAATATCCGGCCCTGAAAGCAGCTGTCCATCTTCCGGAACAGGTATTGAGGCATCTTCAAGTGCCTTGACAAAGAACTGTACGCTGTCGATGGCGGAATCCTTCCCAATGTCCCCGGCAGCAGAGATAAACAGTGTACCGTATATATCAAAGATTACGGCCTTAATATTGGAAATTCCATCAGGCATAAGGGGCTTGATGACTGTCGGGACTGGCTCAAGTGGGTGGGAGAGAAATTTTATAAGCTCAACAGCCTTCTTCACTTTTCATCTCACATTCTTAAAAGGCTCAGGCGCTCAGGGGCAAGAAATCTCTCAATAAGCTTGATACCGTCAAGGTTATAGAGAGTATCCGGCTCAGATTCAGAAATTTTCAGATAAACATCCACTATTTTTTCACTGTAATTTTCAAGGCTGTAGTTACTGCGAATCACATTACGGTTTGAGATTATGAGTTCCTGGTCATAATCTTTTCTAAGAGGATTGTTCTCACATGCCACTTCTTCAGACATTTCAGGCTTCTCACTCAACCTTCTTATAACCTTTGCCTGAAACGGCTCATCAAGACGTGCAAAATCAATCATCTCATCTCTTATCCAGGTATCTGCAAGTGAGGGGACAGAAAGATCTAAGCGGTTCAGCCCGTAGGCATCATGATACTCATCCTGCACAACTATCAATTTTTCAACAAGTTCATCCTTGCCCAGCATTGATACTGGCACATCAAGCCTTGAATACATGTATGGAAGCCTGATGCCGGAATCACGAAACTCTCCTGTTATCTCAGGAAGATCCCTTCCGCACACAGCCCTTCCCATAAGCCACGGCTCAAGAAAAGCCATGCCGAAACCCTCGGCAACACTTGTTGTCATTACCGCATTTGCCTTTTGCAGCATCATGTCAAATGAGTAACCTGTTGCCTCTGCGTATTCAAACTGCACCGGCAGACAGAGTTCAGCCGAAAGCCTTTTCCAACCCTCATAAAAGGGCCGCTCAGCAGGGTTTGAGGGGGCCATGGTAAGGGCAAAGGTATCTCTTTCTGAACGTGCCATTACAGCCCAAAGCAGAAATTCTCCGACATTCTTCCTTCTTATTGCCCTTGTAGGATAGAGATACAGCCTCTCTTTTGGGAATTCTACCTCTGATATCATATCCTGTATCTCCTTCCTCCCTCCAAGCTCAACGGGATTGGGTAGAAGATGTACAGAATTTTCCAAGGCACCGGCATCTCTTATAAAACCAAGGTCCCTGCTGTTTAGAAGCACATAATGCACATGTGGGGCAGAAGGATAGAGAATACAGGAAAGCCTGCGGTGATCGCCGGCGGCAAGCTGGTTTAACAGGCGGCTGTAGTTATTGGGGCGTCCGTCTTCCGGAAAATCGTGGATGTGCAGCAGAAGCCGCGCACCCTCCTGGGCAAGGCGTGATGTTACCAGGGGAAGGGCAAGGTTCTTTCCAAGGCTGTGGTTATGAAAATGCCATACATCAGGGCGAGCGCCAAGGGCAAGTTCTGCAGCTTCAAGAAGATGACCATGCAGGGCATCTGCACTGCACCCGCCCCCCATATTGTCATAGTGGAGCTCAGGAACAACCCGGTGCGGCATACTCCATGAATCAGGAGGGGCCTCACCGGCAAGCACCACCACCCGGGCACCCTGCCTCTCCAAAGCCCGGACAGTATGGAGGATTATTCTTGTAACACCTCCCCGCTGAAGATGATAATGACATATTGCAATGCGCATTACTCAAGTCCGCGCTTTGCCCTGTATTCAGGCACCTCAATCATTGGAGGACGCTCTTCCTCCACTATCTCATGAATTATCTGCTCGTAATGATCCTCCCGTGCCTGGAACTGACGCAGAAACGGCGTAAGTTCAGGAAGATCCTTTATGATCCCCTTGCTCTTAAGCCTTTTCAGAAATGTCCTGAGAATACCAAAAGACATCTTGCCAAGATCCCTTGTGGCCTGATGCCTGTGGACCCGCTTGTCAAGATCAGTCTGGGCAAATGCCTCAATCCCCCACCCATCATAGACATCAATAAGGTGGGATGTCTCAACACCATAGCCCACAGGAAACGGAATGCGTTCAAGGATCTCACGCCTTACTGCATACTCCCCTGAAAGGGGCTGAATTATTGCGGTTAACTCCGGGAAAAACAGTGAGAAAAGTGGACGCACCAGGATCTCTGTAACCCTGCCGCCACCTGAGGGCCTTATCTCCTTTGAAAGGGCCAGGGGCCTGTCATAAAATGCCTTTACATATTTTATTTCAGGCCGGTAGATAAGGGGTGCAACAAGCCCGTAAACAAACCTTGGATGGATATTTTTTATATCTGCATCAACATAGACAATGATATCGCCCTGAAGCTGATAGATAGCCTTCCACAGGTTCTCCCCCTTTCCCCTCTTGAAACCCATATGCGGCAGGATGTCAGCTGAAAGATAAACAGAAGCGCCAAAGGAGGCAGCAACTTCAATGGTCCTGTCTGTGGAGCCTGAATCAATTACTGCAATTTCATCAAGAAGCGGGTACCGGTCCACCAACTCGGACTTGAACAGCACCACCTCCTTGCCAATGGTCTTTTCTTCATTAAGGGTAGGGATGCACAGGGAGATGGTAAGACCCCTCTTCTCCTTCTCCTCGATCATCCTCAACAGATCCCAGAACTGACTATGATGGAACGTATTTGACTGCAGCCAATTACTGATGTCCTGCACAGCATCCTCCATCTATTGATAAAAGCAGACCAATCAGCTGGGCTACTCCCTTCATTATTGGTGAAATATCTATCCGTTCATCAGGATAGTTGAGATTCTCCCCGGTGGTTATGCCCACACACATTGCAGGTATTTCATTTTCCACAAAACCGGAGATAACAGATGAATAGGCATTACTGCCTGGATGGATGCCCAGCGTTGTAAGCACACGCCTTGCCTGCAGCACCAGAAAATGCTGGGGGTCAAGGCCGCCGTAGCGGGTACGGGCTATGATATTGAAATCAATACTTACCCTGTACTCCTTTGAGAGTTCGTGAATAACACTGTCAATCTTCTCTGTTATGTCAATAATGGTCTGGTCAGAGTCACTGCTTAACTGAAACTTGAGCCGTGCCTTTCTTGCCGGTGTCTTGTAGGTGACTCCGCCCTCAATATATCCCAGGATCAGCCTTGTCTCAGACTCCTGGGGAAGGTGAATCTTCCTGAGCCTGTAAATAATCTGATTAAGCACGTCAAGGGCACTGACCTCTTCATGGGCATTGTCTGCAACACAGGCAATCTCTCCGCCCAGAGAGGCGCGTGACCTGTAATTCAGCCTTCCAAGCTGAACCCCCTCAACGGCAAGTGCAGCGGTAATGGGCCTTTCGGCATTTGAAAGAAAGAAACGCAAGCCCTCCTGATTACCCTCATTAAGGCTCTTTACAGCACCCATCAGCAGTATGTCTGAGCTCAGCCTTATTCCCAGGCCCTCAAGCATGGTTGGAAGGGTTGCAAGAACAGCAATACCAAGGCTGTTGTCTGCAATACCGGGGCCTACAATCCGGTCCGGCTCAAGTGTAAGCGTGTGGTCAAGGCTTGCAGGAAAGGGAGTGTCTGCATGTGCCGTAAGGAGTATGGTTGTATCACCCCGTGTCCCTGGAATAATTGCAGCCCCGTTTCCCTTTTCATCTATTGAACAGTTCTGAAGCCCGCATTCATTAAACCGCTGCTCAAGCAGATGAATCCGCTCCTGCTCATGAAATGTAGGCGCAGGTATCTCGCCAAGCATTATCACGTTGGCAAGAAGCAGCTCCCTGTACCTTTCAAGCTCAAAGGGAAGCTTGCGCACCCTGTCACGAATCTGTTCAAAGTTCTCTGTTTCTACCAGGTTAGCACTCAAGCCTACACCTCTCCTGTGCGTCCGTAATCATCCTCAAGACGTTCTATGTCATCCTCACCAAAATAATCACCTAGCTGAATCTCGATAAAGACCAGGGGAATGTTTCCCCTGTTCTCTACCCGGTGCACTGCCCTTCTGGGAATATCCACTGCCTCACCGGGCCCAATTTCTATAATATCACTGTTCAGGGTAACATGGGCAGTGCCGCTTACCACCAGCCAGTGTTCCTGGCGCCTCTGATGGCGCTGAAGTGAAAGCCTGGCTGCAGGATTAACAACTATGCGCTTGACCTTGTGATCAGGCTCATCAGCCAGAACTGTAAAACTCCCCCATGGCCGGTGCTCTGTTACCTGTACAAAGGTGGTCTCAGTTATGTTTCCCATGCTTCACCTCCATCATTAACATACGACCTTCAAACCATACACCCATGCTGCACATTTGGCCATTGTGAACATGCTCAGTCAGCAGCAGTAAGCCAGCAGGTCTGCCAGGGTTCAAGCACCACATCCCCGCTTACAGGTTGATCTGAAATCAGGTCACGAACTTTCTCAAAGGCTGCCAGCTCCGTGTCAAGGTCATGAAGAGGGACACTCTGGGGATTTCCTGTAACATTACTTACTGCCACTATCCTCTGGCCGCCCTGGGCAATACGCCTGATTCCAAACATTGTATCTGGAAGGGCAATCACCTCCTGTGCAGCATCAGGATGAAACGCAGATTGCCCGGCACGTATTTTCAAAAGCTTTTTGAACGTATTAAATACGTGAAATGCTGCTGACTCCCTGTCTGAAAGGCGTGCCTCAAGTTCCTTCCTGCGCCATTTCCTGCGGTTTATGGTGCGGTTCATTCCTGTCTGTTCCACACCCTCATAATAATTGCCGGTTGCTGTAAGGTTATGGAAATATACTGCAGGAATACCCTTAAGTTCCAGCATTATTGCCTGGGAACAGATAAAACGCCTTAGCTGGGAGGTGAGATCATCAGGATCATCAGGGACCCTCATGGCATCAAACCACGTGATATTAAGCTCATAGGGTTTTTCCGAGCCGTCCTCCACAGTACGGCTTGAAACAAGCCCGCCGCACTTCTTTACATTTTCAACCACCTGGTCTATCTCTTCAGGAGTCAGTATTCCCTCAAGGGGCCTCACCCCTATTCCGTCGTGGGAGGCAGTGAAGTTCAGAAAACCGCATCCAGGAGGTGGCTCATCAAGAGAGGCTGCCCAGGAAGACAGGTGGGCGGCAGATCCGGTCTGCATTGTGTAGAGCAGAAGTGGCGGTAGTGAAAACTGGTACACCATGTGTGCCTCATCGCCGTTGCCAAAATAGCTTATATTCTCCTGGTGTGGCAGATTGGTCTCTGTAAGGAGCCTGACACAGGGAGCAACCCGGTCTGTAACCGCCCTCATGAGCCTTACCACCTCATGGGTTTCAGGCAGGTTTACACATGATGTACCAATCTTTTTCCACAGGTAGGCAATGGCATCAAGCCGGATTATCCTGGCGCCTTTGGCAATATATCCAAGGAGGATATCAAGCATCTCAAAAAGCAGGTCAGGATTGGCATAGTTAAGATCAACCTGATCACTGCTGAATGTTGTCCAGACCCAGCGCTCCCCATAAACCGTGTAGGCAGGTGTAAGCAGGGGCGTTGTCCTTGGTCTTACCACGCTGCTCAGATCTGTCTCCGGGTCAAGCTCGATAAAATACTCTCGCTCAGGTGCTATGCCGCTTAGATAATGCTCAAACCATTCACTGCTTGCCGAGACATGATTCAGCACCAGATCAACCATAAGGGTAAATTCCCTGGCAATCCTTTCAATATCCTCCCATGTTCCAAGCTCGGGATTGACCTGCCTGTAGTCAATTACAGAGAATCCATCATCTGAACTGTATGGGAAAAACGGCAGTATGTGCACACCTGAGATGACCCCTGAAAGATGCTCCTTCAAAAAACTCTCAAGTGTTACAAGCGGGGCCTGGCCTTCATCAGTTACCATGTCACCATAGGTGATAAGGAGGCTGCTCTTCTCATCCCAGAATGGCTCATCAGCGCCGCAGGGCTCAAACAGAAAACTGTAGCGGCTGACAAGAAGAGACATGCGCTCAAGGAGCCTTGGCACCTTTTCCGCCCCGTAAAGCCTTTCAAAACTGGCTCTTATCTTTTGCTGCAAATCCTTGTGAAGACTCCACATGGCTTCCTCCGTTCATACATGCCCGGTGATGCAAGGCACAAGCTGGTGTTTGCTCCCTACATCCTGTTCTTGATATTGTTAATCAGGGTCTGAAGCCCATATCTCAGCACAGGATACCCGTAATAACGCCGGGCAAGTTCATAGTTGTGTTCTATCATCTGATGCCTGTACTCCTGGTCCTCAAGAAGGCGTCTAGCCTCTTCAACAATCTGCTGATTAACAAATCCGTTCATCATGGGGACCTTGAACCCACGCGGCTCTATATCCCTGACCCACACAGGATACCTGTTAACAATAATGGGTACCCTGTAATAAATTGCCTCCAGGAACGCATTTCCAAAACCCTCATATATACTGGGATAGAGCACGAGGTCTGCATGCAGATACAGATCCTGAAGTATGTAGATTTTTCTTCCCTTGCTGTCTATACGTCTCCTGTCACCAATGTTGTTCCCAAAAAATCGTACATCCACCCCTTCATAACGGGCCAGCTCTTTTATCTGTTTGGGATAATCGTCACCCTCGTCCCCGGAACCATGAGAGATAACAAGCTTGCACCTGGGATCATCAAGCCTCTTTATGAGAGTAAGACTATGTTCAATGCCCTTTCTTGGCACAACCCTTGTGGGTTGCAGGATCAATTTGTCTTCAGGCGCAAGCCCGATGGCATCCCTGATGTCTGCTGAAAATTCATCCGGAGGGCCGGGCGGGTTATCAAAATCGAGTATGTTGGGAATCAGCAGGGATGACAGGCCCTTTCTCAGGGCGAGCTCCTCCCTTGCAGCCTGATTTATCACCACATGCTGCAGATTTAGGTCCCGTGGAGGAAATGCCATATCCAGGAAATCAGGAACACTGTTCACCTGGAATCTGCTTCTCTCCCAGTAAAAATCATGGTGATGCGCTATGGCAGGCATGGGAGTCTCTGCCAGAAACTCGGTGATGGCAAGCCCCAAGGGAATATGCATGGGAATGGTAAGAGCGTTTTGAATGATTAATAGGGTGATATCAAACTGCTTTACAAAATCGTAAATTGTACCCTTAAGGTATTCTGTAAGACTGTGAATACGCCTGGTAACCTGGGGATGCCTTGTGGTGCGTCCCCATACCATGTCGTTAATATACTGATTTTCCGGATGGTTAAAATAGGCCTCTGGAATACACATTGAGACACCGGCATCCCTGTCAAGCTGGCCTGCGTACCAGTAGCTTATATGGTGGTCCTGCCACAGAACTTCCGCCCACTTGGCTGACTCAAGAGAAACACCGTCTGTTCCAGCAAATCTGGTTGATATGAAACCTATCCGTTCGCCCATGATCTCCCTTTTTCCATTCTGTTACCCTTACAATCCTTGGAGGCTGTTTCTTAATCTTATCATTACACTCTCGCCTGTCCAGTCATGCAAGAGATTAAAATAACACAATTTATTGATTTACCATGCTTTTTTCTTTTCGACATTTCCCATTTTTTCTTAAAAAAAGCATACTTCCCATTTCGATCAAAATATCTTAAAGTGCCATGTCGGTTCAAGCACTGACACGCTCTGCTGTCTTTACTAATGACCGATGGGTAAAAAGAAAGAAAATCAACAGAATTTATTTTCATTTTCAAACCGTTTTTACCATTCAGGGAGTTTTTTGGCATAATCCAGGCCAAAAATCTAAAAAACACAACGGCATATTTTTTGCATTTTCATATATATTTTTATTTTTTATTAACCATAAAAGGGAGGAGTGTTCTATGAATTCAATCATCAAAAAAGCTTTAATCTTAGGTACCTTACTTGTCTTCGCATGCATGTCGTCAGCGGCCATGGCATCAGTGGTTGCACTTCATCAAGGTGCAAATGATCCAATCACTGAAGGCTGGGCAGGAAACGGATTTGGAAATGCCGGCCTATCGGAAGGGGCAAGAGACACGGGAGATCCAACCACCAGTGTATGGTTTATTGATGACAAAAGCACAAATTTCGGTTCTTCAAAACGTTATCTCTACTATCTCACCGACACTGAAAAAGCAGAAGCTGCTACTGGCTGGGCGTTGAGTGCCAGGATAAACCTGTTAGATGGAAGTGGAGCACCACCCCTGTCAGGTGAGCTTCTGGAGAATTATAAAACCCCAAATATGGCTGTCATGGTGGAATTTGCCACAGATACAACTGCCTACCGCATGGATTTCGGCCTAGACAATGATAATAATCCGGTAGTAATACTCCAGGATGGCTGGGCAGGGGATCACTCTACTGGAACGAATTACATTGTTCCAACGGGTGGTTTTCATGAATATACCTTGATATTCCAAAACGATGCTGCAAGTCTGCTGGTTGACGGAGTTGAGGTATTAAGCGGATACACAGGTTCTACTAACAATGTACATGCAAATAGGGTAGCATGGGGTGCCTTTTTCGATGGCAGCCTTGGAGGGGCGGAATACAATATAGTGAAATTTGAAACCAGCCCTGCAAATCCTGTACCGGTACCAGGCTCTGTGTTTCTGCTGTCAGGAGGCCTTGTTGCCGGATTGATATATAGATTGAAAAAAGCTAAGTAAACAATCAAAGACAACTGAAAATTAAGGGCGAATGGCAACATTCGCCTTTTTTAGTTCCCAGACTGGGAGCAGTAAACCAGCAGATGGCATGCCCTCGACTTGGAGTATTGAGCAATTTTCCTTCATTCTGCATACCTGGCAATCCTGAATCCCACAAAATCCGTCGCCTTATCCCCGAAAGTCCTGTAACTCAGGCGAAGCTCTGTAATAGAACTGTCCTGCCAGCTTGAACCCCGTATTACATGATGGGTCCCTGACTCCGGGCCCAAAGGGTCATTATTTTGGGATGAATAGGCAGGAGAATAGAAATCATGGCACCATTCAGAAACATTGCCGCCTATGTCAAACAGACCTGCACGATTAGGGCTGAAGCTTCCAGGAGGAGCGCTTACCGCATATCCATCGTGATAACCGTCTATAATCACTGCCAGCACTCCACGGGCTGATTCATCGGCAAAATTTCCGCTTTTATCCTTTGGGGGATATGCTCCAAGCCAGGGATATTTAGCCGGAGAAGTATTGCCCTCTATCCTTGCGGCATATGCCCACTCTGCCTCTGTTGGCAGGCGATATCCTGTATTTGGCCGCTGTGAGACAGTTATTGTCTTTCCATCATCCCTGTAAAACAGGGGAAGGCCCTGTTTCCCAGACAGAAAATTACAATATCTTGCTGCATCTTCCCAGGTGACATTTACAGCAGGCTGCTTGTCACCATCGAGGGTATGGCCGGAAAAACTCCCTGATGAATGCCCTGCCTTGAAACGCCGAAACTCACTGTTTGTTACCTCGTATGCCCCTATAAAAAAAGGTCTTGAAAGCACAACCTTACGAAGCACCTCATTGGTCCTTCGTCCCTGCTCCCGTCTGGATGAACCCATCATAAACGGGCGAGGCGTAATGAGAATCATCTTTCCCGCAAAGACAGACGATTTTTTAAGAGCCTTCTCCCTTTTGGCAGCAGCAAGGGTCTTAAGCCGTAAGGATACAGTCTGGACACCTCCCTGAAGCAGGTTTATCTTTCTTGAGGCAGTTACATATCCATCTGCCCTTGCCTCAATCACGTGGGGCATTGCCCTCAGCCGGAATTTACCCCCATTTCTGGCCTGCTTCCTGCCGTCAATAAAAAGCTCTGCCCTTTCAGGTTCAGTTCTGACAAATATAGTTCCATACACAGGCTTGAGCTTAAACTCTATATTTTGTCTCACACCGGACTTAACCTGAACACTCCTGCCCTGTGATGCAAAGCCTGGGGCAGTAACTGTAATCTCATGGGTTTTCCCTGCCTCCACATCTTTTTCAAGAGGCAGTTTGCCAACAAAAACCCCGTCAATGGCTACAAGCGCACCCTCAGGTTCTCCTGTAATTTCAAGCGTGGCAGGAACAGGTTTTAATTTGATTTTTTCAAGCGTTTTGTGCTCCCCTGAAGATATGGAAACCTTGAACGTATAGGGAAGGTACCCCGGAAGGGAGAGGAGAATATCGTGACTTCCTTCAGCTATTTCAAGAAGTGCCGGAGTACGCATTCCAGACTCCTGCCCATCTACCATAATTCTTGCCCCGGATGGCTCGGATATCACGTTCAGATAACCCCAGGCAGGCTCAAGACTGAAATGAAAGCTTTGATGAACACCCTTTCCCTGTACAATAATCTCCTGTTCAGCATCCTGGTATTTTTCAAGACTTGCCCTGACTGTGTGCCTTCCGGCAGGAACTTCAAGCCCCTTTACAGGTGTAACCCCAACTGATGCACCGTCTATTTTGATGTCAGCGCCATTAACAGGCTCAGAGGTAAAATCCACCACTCCAGGAAGAGGGGTCATGGACAGGGTGAACTCTTTTCTGTTTTCCCCCAGGTCTATAACTGCATTCATGGGGTTATACCCCTCCTTTTGAGCCTTAACACTGATTCTGAAGGGCAGCCCCACATAGCGGCCTGAAATCTCTAGCACTGGAAAAGGACCACTGAAGGATATTGAATCAGGCACCGGCGTGATATTAAGGTAAAATGGCCGGGCAAAAATGATCGCAAGTGCGCAGGCCAAAAGGAACGGCAACAGGAAAAAAGCAATTTTTACCACAATTGGCCTGTATCTCTCTTGATGCCCTGAATCATCTGCAGAAACACGGGGAAGCGAGTTTAATGCAAGGGAAGGTTCACCCGGGGGTGCCTGGGCCTCTGCCTGTAATTTGTGGCCATCCTTTTCCGAAGACACCACCCTGATTGTTACCACGTCACCGGAAATATCAAAAACAATGGCTTCACTGCCAATACGGGTAACATCCCCTGATTTTATCCACACCGATGCCCTTACCCGCTCCCGGTTATGAAATATCTCCACACTGTCTGAAACCGGCTGCAGGAAAAGGTGACCATGATCCTCCCCAATGTAGCAGACATCGTGATCAACCCCCTGAATCCTGATGGTACTTGTCTCAGAGCCTCCTACAGTAAGGGGGAGAGCATATTTTTTGGGACCTGTGGCGGCACCATCTCTGATTATTTCAAAATAGCGGTGCATTTTTATCTAAAGGGTATGTTTATCCGAAAACAGAATTTTACGGTGCGCAATGCGCACCATACATACTTAAGAGGCAAAGGCGTACCCCATGTACTGCAAGTCCCCGCCAACGCCTCACATGCAGAAATCTGTGAGTAGATACTTCTTACAAAATCTTCTCCGTACACTTAACCATTATCTGCTTTCCATCTGCACCGGGAGGAATCCTGACCTTCAACAGCACGTCTCTGTATCCCTCTCTCATGCCTGAAACAGTATAAATGCCTGGCCTAAGCCTTAAGCTTCGTCTCTTGAACTTTCCAAGCCGACCAAGGCGGTATATCACAACGTCAGTAGCATCGTCAGAAACAAAGACCACTGTGACCTTTTTCTGCCACTTTCTCAAAATATCCTGAGCTTCTGCCGTGAACCTCTTTAACTCAGGCCCTGCATTGCTGACGTTAAGTGCTGCACGAACCGCAGCCTTTGCATCCTCAAGAGGTCCCTTATCACTCAGGCGCCACGGATTTCTGACTATATCCTGAAGGGCATTCTGGAGTGCCAAGGATTTTTCAGCCTGAGAAAGTCCATGTTTTGCCTCAACAGAAAGGGGATCAAGCTTAAGTGCCATGCGAAAACCCTGGATAGCCTGCTGCCACTGTTCCTTGCTTAAGGCATGCCGGGCTGTCTGCAAAGAACGCTTGAATTCTGCTGCCTTGCGTTCTGTTTCAATCCTTGTGGAAAGTTCCCTTGCAGCGCTATCATCAGGAAATATGGCACGGGCTTCTGCCACAGCCCTGGAGGCAGAGTTATATCTGCATGCCGCAAGATCAGACATTGCCCTTCCCATCAGCTTTGAAAACCGCTGCCGTTGTGCCTGCTCCCTTGCCTGTTCAAGCAAATCACGTGCGGTGGAAAATTCCGGATCTATCTCAATGGCCTTTTTGAACACAGCCTGGGCGGCATCAAAATCCTTTTCTTTTTCAAGTAACGCCCTGCCCTTTAATACCATTGCATGGACAGTGTCTATGGTCTCAGCCCGTTTTATACCCTTAAGGGCAACGGCATTATCAGGGTCAATTGCAAGTGCCTTTCTGAAATGTCTGGCTGCTTCAGGCCCATCTGCATTTTCAAGTGCCTGGCTGCCTGCCTTAATTGATGCCGAAAGGATATCCTGGCGAGAGGCGCGAATCCGGGAAATTATGTTTATTGCCTGTTTGAAAGAGGATACTGCCTGGCTGAACTCCTGCCTTTCCATCTGTTCTGATGCCTTTGATGCCACATCAAAGGCACGGGCATAATCCGCATCTCCGTAAACAGGCATGTTTTCAAGCTCAGCCTCAGCCTTTTTCTCGTACCATTTCTGACGCATCTCAAAGGCAAGGTTTCTGGCCTCATCTTTTCCAGCTTCATCTTTTACGCTTTCACTTTTTACGGTTTGAACAGGGGCCGCGGCATTTCCCCCTGCATCTTTTTCCTGCTGTTCAGGGAAGTTCGTCTTGGAGGCAGTAGCATCCTTTTTGTGAGAAATGGACTCATCAGCACTGTTCCGGGTCTCAATCACATGGGGAAGCCACAACAGCTCATAGGCTGCGACTGCTGCAAGCACAAGCACCAGTGCTGCGAAAAACCATATAAGCCTCTGTTTTCCGCTTTTATCTGAGGGTGGCTTACTGCCCGGAGATCTTAAAAAATCCGGCGGTACGAGCTGCGGATTATTACTCATAAAAGAATAGTGCTAATATGACTGATCAACTGCATGTTCAGAGGGGATGTTAACATGTGAGGCATTATCATCCATTCCGGCATCGTCAGTATTGATCTCATGCCCAAGGATCAGAGGCAGATCATCCACTGCTCCCCTCTCTTCATGATAAATCTTCCTTAAAAGCCTGCGCCACTCTGCATACTGCTCCCTGGCAGTTCCTGTAAGGCGGACTGTCTCTCCGTGCACTTCCACAACAAGGGGCGTTGCATCAGCGGCAAAGGATTCCCCAAGCTCTTTGAGGACCTCCACGTTCATCTCTGCCTCCTTGCGCTTTTCATAGCCGCTGTAAATAGCCGCAGCCCCTCCTGCTGCCATGATCCCCCTTATCGGGGCAAGCATCCTGCTGGCATCCTCACCTCCTATGGCCCCCAGTGCCACTGCTCCTGCAATTGCAGCAAACCCCATAACCTGCCTAGTAAATGCCTCATCCTTGATCTTTCGTATTGCCTGAAGTTCCTCAGCACGATTCTTTCTCCAGTTCTGGTAAGGAGTCCAGAGCCTGGCATAGGAGCTATCATAATAACTGCTAAGTGTGTCCATAAGCATCTCATCCCTGGCACGTATCGCCCTTATACGGGCAAGCATGGGGTCATCCTTTGCAGGAAGGGACACAAGCTGGTAAATACCGTCTTCATCCTGCCTGTAATACCGGCTGAACACATCCTCTTCCATGGAAGCAGCGTAACGAAGCTCTGAAATTTTCCTTATCCTGTCTATCTTTTCAGGACTTAACTGCTGCCGAAACTTAATCAGATCATTGGCAATGGCATTAAACATGTCCTGAAATACATCCTTTTTTTCAGGTCTTATGCCCTGCCTGTCTTCCGGTTTCGCCTCTTCCGAATAGGTCTTGTCAAGCCAGATCCGATTGGTGGCATCCCTGGCAACTATTGTCAGGACCAGTTTTTCTCCATCTGAATATTCAATCCTGCCGGCAATATTAAGCTCCGCCTGCCCCTGATCACTGTCATCACCTGATGACCTGGTTTCTGTCTGTTTCTCTGTATCTCCACCTTCTCCGCCTTGAAGCTCCTGCCGGGGAATAACCCATACTGAACCCCAGTATCCTGTATTCTGGAGCGTATCCTTTAGCTGTACAGGAATAAAAATTGCCTCTGCATTCCTTATCTCCTGGGAAAGCCCGGCACGTTCTTCCTCATCTTCAGGAAGTTCACCGGGATCAAACACCTGAATGGTAACATTAAGGAGCTGATCTTCCGGGATCTCGCTTCTGGCTGTAACAGCGGAGACATCCTCCTGTACAGCCACACTGCCATGCCCTGCGCATCCACCAAAGGCACAAAGTACCAGCAGGAGCACTGAACAGCATGAGCCTTGAAAAAACCTTTCAAAAAAGGCATTAACTGGCTTATGAAAAATGCTTCGAATCATTGGAATCAACGGTTTTCCTCTTTATACTTCCAGTATTCTTCCCAAAGCTTCTTCTTAAGCTCAGGATCTGTTTCCCTTTCTGCAGCCTCTCTGAGCTGCCTGGCAACTATATCATCATCCTCATAAATGGATTTGGCTGCCCCCTGATCAGAAGCTCCTCTGGAACCCTGCCCTGAAATGCCTCTCTGTCCCGTTCCAGCCTGCTGTGTTCCATAATGCCCGTCACCGCTTCCAGTACCCTTTCTTTCTGAACCATTCTGAGCAACACGCCTGCCAGGGGTCTGTGCCCCTTCTCTGCCAACTGCCCCCTGCTGTCCCTGTTCACCTCCTGCACCAGAGGCAGTCTTCTGAACAGACTCCTCACCACCCTGCTGCCCACCAGTTCCTGAGTCCGCACCAGAACCATTTTGATACTCGCCCTCACCGCCTGAGCCTGCTCCACCTGTTGCTCCCCCACCACCTGCATAAACGGCTTCTGTATCTCTGGGCCTGTCAGCTGCAGCCTTTTTCTGTTCACCTTCAAGAAACTCGTCAAACTTGCCAAGTGACTCCACAAGCTCCCTGTCTGCCGATCTTATCCTCTGGGAGGTGGATGGAAGTACAGGAGTTTCATAACCTGGAAGCATGGAATCAGGAGGAGGACATGGCAGTGACGCAATAAATGCCTTGCCATGTTCTGATACAGCCCGGGCACAAAGCTCCCTTATTCGTGAATCAAGATACCTTAGATACCTGGCATCATTGCCGGACAAATCATCTTTACCCTGCCCCGGTTGCGAAGCCATCTTCTTTTTTTCATGGTCAAGGGATATAATTTCCCTGATAATGGGGTCATGGGAAAGCTTGCCAGAAGATGACGCACCGCTCCCCAGGGATTTGCTCCTGGAATTATCCCAGGAATTGGACGATGAAAAAGCTGCAACGGATGGTACTTGCAGCAGTGACATGATGACTGCCAGGACAGAAACAAGAAAAAAACTCTTTTTGGAGTTTCCAGCAGTCCGGGACAGCAAAGAGATTATTAGCGGATTTACTGAAGTAAGCACAGTATAATCTTAAAGCCTGCGGGGACATTATGCAACATTCGTATAAATGGGAGGGCATCACTAGGGGCTGAACGTGTCCGGGTAAGAAAGCCCCTACCAAGTTCACTAACTATTTATTTTCATAATATAAAAGGAGAAGCAATACATGAAAAGCTACCATAAGGAACTCTGGTTTGAAGTGCCGACACGCAGGGCATTCATAAACATAACTCCACAGGTAGAGGCATGCCTCAGGGAAAGCGGGGTAAAGGAAGGGCTCTGCCTGGTTAATGCCATGCACATAACAGCCTCGGTATTTATCAATGATGACGAATCCGGCCTGCACCATGATTATGAAGTCTGGCTTGAAAAACTTGCTCCCCATGAACCTGTATCACAGTACAAACACAACGGTTTTGAAGACAATGCCGATGCACACATGAAAAGACAGATAATGGGACGGGAGGTTGTGGTTGCCATTACAGAGGGGAAACTCCATTTCGGTACATGGGAGCAGATCTTCTACGGGGAGTTTGACGGACGCAGAAAAAAGAGGGTGCTGGTAAAAATCATAGGGGAATAATATGTTTCACTTTCATGACATGAAAGTTAGCGCAAGGCTCAATGTCGAAAGCTGAAAGCAAACATAGCTTCTTCACCGCCCGCTTCGCTCAAGGACGCCAGGAACGCAAAGAACAACGCAAAGGAAGTTATTCCTTCACTGTTGGCCACCCCAACAGGGAAAAATGAAAACCCTTTGCGTCCTTAGCGTCCTTCGCGGTTCAGCTTTTATCTTTTTGGACTTTGAGCCTTGAGCTTTCAGCTATTTTAACAACAAAACCCAAGGCGATCATAAAAGACATAAGTAACAATTACTCATGAGTTACAGTTACTCACATATCACCCCCCCGGACCTGCCTCCCAGATACCACCTGACAGGTTTGTCAGGGGAACTGGTCTTCATAATATGCATCCTGGCTGCACAGTGGCTTCTCTTTTTGTCTCCGGCCTGTGCAGCCTCACTCCTCTTTCTTCAGCCATCGGACGTTGCAGTTGTAGCAAATACCGCACACCCTGAGAGCAAATCTCTCGCCCTCTATTACATGCAGAAACGGTTTATCCCCTGGAAAAACCTTATAACCATTGAGACAGTAACAGGTGAGAGCTGCTCAAGGTCAGAATATAAAAACTCAATAGCCTCCCCCATAAAAAAGGCGCTCAAAGAGCTTCAAAGAGATAAAGCAAGCATCAGGTGCCTTGTGCTCATGCAGGGCGTTCCGCTAAAGATAAGGCAGGGCCCTGAAAACAGCCAGGACAGGAAAAAACTTGAAAAACTAAAGGGACTGAGGAAAAAACTCCAGAAAAAACGGGAAAGTCTTAAAAATAATAAAGACAGGGATAACGCCAGCAGGGACATAAAAATCATAAACAAAAAAATTGCCGCCATAAACAGGCAGATCAACATGCTTGGCATGAAAAATACCCGGGCATCAGTGGATTCAGAGCTCTCTCTGGTAATGGCAGGGCCATACCCGCTGACCGGATGGGTGGCAAATCCCCTGTTCGGCCTCTATTCCAAAGGACAGGGAACCATAAAACCTGCGGACATAATCATGGTCAGCAGGCTTGACGGGCCTGATGCAGCCACAGTCAGGCGCATTATTGATGACTCAGTTGCAACAGAGGAGAGGGGCGGGCTGCATGGAACTGCCTACTTTGATGCTAGATGGAAAAACCCTTCTGAGAAAAAGGGGCTTTCAGGCTACGCCCTTTATGATGCTGCCATTCACCATGCCGCAGAGCTTGTCAGAAAGAGCAGAAGACTTAATGTTGTAACAGACAGCACACAGGAACTGTTCAAGCCTGGCACCTGCGATAATGCAGCAATTTACTGCGGCTGGTACAGCCTTGCCAAATACGTTGATGCATTTAATTGGAAAAGGGGCGCAGTGGGGTACCATATTGCCAGCGCGGAATGTACTACTCTCAGAAAAAAAGACAGCAGGGTGTGGTGCAAAAAGATGCTGGAAAAGGGTGCAGCAGCAACACTGGGGCCTGTGTATGAACCTTATGTACAGGCATTTCCGTTTCCTGACATGTTTTTTGCCTCGCTCATATTCAATGGTTCAGGCGTGGCTGAGGCGTACTGGTACAGCATCCCATTTACCTCATGGCAGATGGTGCTTGTTGCTGATCCGCTGTACAGGCCCTTTCCTGCAAGGGGTATGAGGCTCAAGTAAAAAAACATTTTGAGTTCCAAATCCGGAGTTTGGGAACCAGCAGAACCCGAGCCGGCTTCAAATACTTTGAGCCTTGAACTTTCAGCTTTGAGCTTTAAGCCATTTATCATGACAGAGTTTACTAATGCCAAAAAACTGTTAAATGACTCTGCTGAAGGAATCGTATGGTTCTACCTGCAGCGAGAACAAAAGACCGGGGGATTCAGTGCAGGCCGTTATATGCCTGCCACAGTTGAAGATACATATCATGCAGTAAGATGTCTTTTTGAGCTTGACCGTTTTTTACAAGGCACAGATGTGGATCACTGGGAGTTTCCGGGTGAAATCGACATTTCATCTCACATGGAGTTTATCAGTTTGCGCCTGCAGCAGGACTGGAACAATTCAAAAAGGCTTTATGAACTTCTGTTCTGTGCAGACAAACTCTCCCTTGCATCGGACAGCAGTGAAAAATGGCATGTATCACTGGATAGTATCGTAACTTTTATAAATGACAGGATAAAAACGGTTCATGCCCCTGATGAGACCTTTTACGGAATCCGCACCCTGCGCATGATCAAAAAAAGCATGGACAGTTTTTCAAACTGCTCAAGCTTCTGCGAACATGATGCAAGATCAGTAAAGGAACTTCGCATGTATCTGTACCTTGCCCAAAACTGTGGGGATACAGCCAAGGCTTCTTTATCAGGAACATGGCGTTCATGGCTTGAAAAGTGCCGGAATTTTGATGGGGGTTACGGATTTTTCCCAGGAACCACATCCTATACAGAAAATATATATCACGCACTTGAGTCATACAGACTTCTTGGCACAAAACCTGCCTGCATGGAGGAGACTACAGGATTTCTTCGTGGATGCCGAAGTAAAAGAGGAGGGTTTGGAAGGAGATCTCAAGGCATACCGTTTCCTGACTCCACCTGGTATGCAGCAGGCTCGCTTATCAATCTCTCCTTAATGGCGGCTAAATCCAAACAGTTCAACATGTATAACGTGAAGACAAAACAAGGAGGTTCAAATGATTAAAAAAACTTGCCACTATCCGTTCAATTTCACATTCTGTACCATTTTGCTTTTGTTCATGTTTCTGGCATCTTCTGTAAGTGCCACCCAGAACCCCTGGGATTTGAAACTTCCCTTCAAGAGCGCTGTGATAAAATACAAAATTACTGGCATGGAAAACGGTACACAGACCACCTATATCAAGGACTATGGCAGGTACCGTGCCACCTACAGGGATACATCCATGACCATCATGGGCTTTACACAGCACACAAAAACTGCTGAAATCACCACTCCTGACTGGATTTATTCAATCAACTTTACCGAAGGAACCGGTACCAAATCCGTAAATCCAACAAAATACATGAAGGAGGAGTTTGAACGGCTCTCCTCTTCAGACAAGAAAAAACTCATCAGAAACAGCGAAAAACTGGGCTACTCCATCTCAAACAATGCTGGTGCAGACATTAAAAAGCATGCCACCAAATTTCTCGGCTACGATTGTGATGTCATGAACCTTGGGGGAATGAAGAGCTGGGTAATTTCCGGGACCGATATAGTTTTGAAGAGTGAAGCTGACATGATGGGGGCACATAATGTAACAGTGGCCACAGAGATTAAGGAGACAAGTGTCCCTGATGATAAATTTCAGCCTCCTGCAGGCATAAGCCTGGAGTATGACAAACAGTCTGAAGAGCATGCCAGACGCAGTGCCCGTGAAACAATAAAGATGCTGCTTGAGGGAAAAATGCAGGTTACACCTCCATCCAACATGCCTGGAGTCCCAGGGAATATACCGGTTCAGGGAGTAGAACAGAATTCTGCACCGGCACCTGGAAATAACCAGGCACCGCCTGCTGACTTTAATGAGATGATGAAACAGCTTAAGGCACTTACTGGACAGTAAGATAGCTCAAAGCTGAAGGCTCAAAGTTTAAAAAGACCAAAGCCGAACCGCGAAGGACGCTAAGGACGCTAAGGGTTTTAACTTTTCCCTGTCGGGGTGGCCGACTGGGAGAAATAACTTCTTTGGCGCTGTTCTTAGCGTTCTTGGCGTCCTTGAGCAAAGCGGGCAGTGAAGAAGCTAAGTCTGCTTTCAGCTTCCTGCTTTGAGCCTTGAACAAGGGGGAGAGAGACTGAACATGGAAGTTCTATGGCACACACTGTTGCACGCCCTGATGATTACGGGCTTCGTATTCATGATGATGCTGTTCATCGAATACGTAAACATACTGAGTCAGGGGGTATGGCAGACCAGGCTTGAACAGAACAGGTGGGGACAATATCTGCTTGCAGCATTCCTAGGCGCTACCCCCGGCTGCCTTGGCGCCTTTGCGGTTGTTGCCCTGTACAGTCACGGGACAGTGACCCTTGGCGCTGTTGTGGCTGCCATGATAGCAACAAGCGGTGACGAATCCTTTGTGATGCTATCAATGTTTCCCAAAACTGCACTGGCAATCTTCACCATACTGGCAGTCATAGGCATTGTGTGCGCAGCCATCACAGACCTGTTCATCAAACCTGATCATGAACGTCCCTTCCATTGCGATACAGGATTTCAAATCCACACCCACGAGACATTTCCATTCTTTTCCACAGGGGCCATAAGACGCCAGTGGAGCAAGTGCTCCCCTGCCCGCGGCATACTTGCCTTCCTGTTATTGCTGTTTCTTATCGGAGTGATAAGCGGAAATCTTGGGCCACCGGTCTGGAACTGGATACGCATAACACTTATGGTGGTATGCATTGTATGCCTGTTTATTGTAACAACGGTGCCAGACCACTTTCTTGAAGAACACCTCTGGAAACACGTGGTGATGGAGCACGTACCACGCATATTCCTCTGGACATTCGGGGCACTTCTGGCAATGCACCTGCTTATAGAGCAGTTTCACATGCAGGCATGGCTTGATAACAACCGCTTTATTGTGATGGTCATAGCGTGCCTGCTGGGGATCATTCCTGAATCAGGGCCACACATGATATTTGTCACCCTGTTTGCAGAACACGCCATCCCATTCAGTACGCTCCTTGCAAGCTCCCTGGTCCAGGATGGACACGGGATGCTTCCTATGCTTGCAGAATCCAGAAAGGATTTTATTAGAATAAAGGCAATTAACCTTGCCGCAGGGCTGCTTGTTGGCACTGCCGGGCTACTGGCAGGCTGGTAACCCTGCCTGCTATAAAGCCCATATTGTAACTGTTCAGCGTATTTTTTTAATGAAGGTTGGTAAATGGTCTTGTTTTTCCGTTCCGGTGAACAATTTCTTGTTTTTCTAAGGCTTACTCCGCCAAAATCGCGAAACTCGCTGGTACCTCGCTCAGCGAGAGGCGATTTTTGTGGCTGCCCTTCGCCAAGAAAAACTACGAAATTGTTCAAAGTCACTCCAAAACAAGACCATTTACCACGCTGAATAGATACCCCATATTTTTATACATCAGACCTCTTTCCAAGTATCTCCTCAAGGTCACTGGTATCAATCTTCTCCTTGGCTAGCAGGCGCTTGGCAAGGGCCTCAAACTTCTCCTGTTTCCTGTGCAAAAGTTCCTTGGCATCACTATAACATTTTGAAATTATGGCACTGAGTTCCTTGTCAAACTCACGTCCAAGCTCATCCGAGTGTTCAGCCCTCTGGGGTGGGCCTCCCAGAAAGCCCATATTGCTTCTGTCAACAAGTGAGATATTTGGATATTTTTCACTCATGCCATAAACAGTAAGCATCTGTCGTACCATGCCACACGCCTTCTCAAGGTCATCTGATGCGCCTGTTGAAATCTCCTTAAAAACAATCTCCTCAGCCGCACGCCCTCCAAGAAGCCCCTTGACACGGGCAAGTATTTCATTCTTTGAAAGCAGGTAGCGATCATCCTCTGGCGCCTGAAGCGTGTAACCCAGAGCGCCCTGCCCCCTGGGAACAATAGAGACCTTCTGCACCGGATCAGCCCCGGGGGTAAACCAGCCAACAACCGCATGTCCTGCCTCGTGCCATGCAACCCTCTGCCTGTCCTTTTCGTTAAGACGCCTGCTCTTTCGCTCAATGCCACCTACTACACGTTCAAAGGCATCCTGAAAATCCTGCATGGTCACGGCCTCTCGACCTGCCCTTGATGCAAGGAGGGCTGCCTCATTACAGATATTTGCAATATCAGCACCTACAAAGCCGGTGGTTTCTGCAGCAAGCACCTCAAGATCAACGTCATCTGCAAGCACTATATTTCGTGTATGCACCTTGAATATCTCATAACGCCCTTTACGGTCAGGCTGGTCAACAAGTATCTGACGGTCAAACCTGCCCGGTCTTAAAAGCGCCTTGTCAAGGACCTCCGGCCTGTTGGTAGCTCCCATGATTATTACACCTATGCTGCCGTCAAACCCGTCCATCTCAACCAGCATCTGGTTAAGGGTATTTTCCCGCTCATCAAATCCTCCAACAGGTGCGCCAGGCCCGCTTCTTGACTTGCCCAGTGCATCTATCTCATCAATAAACACAATGCACGGCGCCTTCTGCCTTGCCTCATTAAAGAGGTCCCTTACCCTGGCTGCCCCTACTCCAACAAACATCTCTACGAAATCAGAACCTGCCATAGAATAAAATGCTACCCCAGCCTCACCTGCCACGGCCTTGGCAAGAAGTGTTTTACCTGTACCAGGAGGACCTACAAGCAGCACTCCCTTTGGAAGTTTTGCGCCAAGCCGGGTGTATTTTCCCGGATTTTTCAGGAAATCCACTATCTCTCTTGTCTCTTCTACAGCCTCGTCAACACCGGCAACATCAGAAAACCTTACATTTAGGGCGCTGCTGTCTTCATAGAGCTTGGCCTTGCTCTTCCCAATATTGAGAGGACCTCCCAGGCCTCCACCTCCAATCTTCTTTATAAGAAAGGTCCAGAGGAGGAACATGAAGCCCAAAGGCAGTATCCAGTTTTCAATGAAGTTCTTGAAAAAGTTCGACTCTATTCGGCCCCTGTAGCTTACACCGTGTTTCTGTAGCCTTTCCACCAGTCCCGGGTCATTAAGCCTGACAACCACAAACTGCAGTTCCTTTAATGCCTTTGCCTTTTCCCTGGCCTCCTTGAAGGAGTCAAAAAGACCATCAAGATTTACATACCAGGGTGTATGCCTGACCGGAGGTGTCAGGTTATCAGGCCGGATATGGTTTGCCTCAGGCTTTTCCGGCATAAAGGTCCCGTAGATATAATCCTTTGTAAGAACAACTGTTTCTATCTTGTTCTGCTCAAGCCTGTTTCGAAATTCGCTGTAATCTATCTCCTTGGCTGAATACCCAGAGAAGAACAGCGCCTCAGCCATCAGGATCAGGCCAAATAACGAAATATAATACCAGATGGAAAAGGTAGCCTTTTTATCCATTTTTCCCTCTTATTTTACAAGTTTTACCATACAGTTATCATTTTACTTTACAAACAGTCATACTCCTGCCGATAACAATATCAGCAGATACCATGAACAAAAGCCGGGCTTGCCCTATCAAAACCTATTTACCCCTGAATTGAGCGTTTCAAAAGTTTGAAAAAATAATTTTATACGATATCAAAAGGAGTTACACCTATAATACTCTTCAACTTTTGAAACCCTTCGGGATTGGTGGATTCACTGCATCTCCTTTGTCAGAGGAATTCCCATATAGCCGACTATTATGGAAATTCCTCTTTCGCGGATATGCAGCAAATCCGACAATCGCTCATTCCAGGTTACCGTATGTCTCAATAAAAGTCATGTCATTTTGAGAAGCTTTCACAACCTGCACAAGGATTCCTAAATGTCTCAAAAAACTTCAGCAGAACACAGCCTGTTTGAACAAACCAAATCCTTTCTGCTGGGAATATGGCAAAAGTATCTTGATATTCCCATTATGACAAAAATCACCCTGATGCTGAGCCTATGCCTTACGGGGTTTATAGTCCTGGGGTTTTATTACGGTAATATTATAAGCGAAATCAGACAGAACCTTGAAACAGTTAACAGGCACCAAAACGCCAGATTCAAAATTTACAAGAGGTTGACATCACAAACTGATGCTATAAGAAACAATCTGAACCTTGCAAACACAGCGTCAACTTGCGGAGAGGAAAAGCTCGCTGCTCTTAAAAACATCAAGGATCATCTGGAGCAACTCTCTCACCTCATTATTCCCCTGCTTAACCAGGAAAGTCATAGGAAGGGCCGCCAAAGAAAAAACAACAATGGTATATTTTACCTGCAGGAGCCTCTTGACCCTGTACTCAATATCTCTGTTGGTAACGCCATCAGAAACATTAAGAAACATTTAACAATTATAGAGGGATATTACAAAAACATGGGTCAAGGCACTGGTCTGCCCAAAACCTTGTTGCACCAAACCAGATCCATTGAAAATGACCTTTTGGTAATTGAAAATTTTGCGTCAAAAATTCTTGAATCCGGCGTCTCCCACATTAACTCAGAGATAAAGCGAATCAACGAACATGCGGTGTGGCACATAAGGACAGGCTTTGTAATCATAGCCCTAGTCATGCTGGCACTTCTTGTTTTAAGCGTTACCTGGGGCAAATTCCTGGTAGGGCCGCTTCGCATCATGGCACGCAGCCTAGAGAGCATTCACACAACGCCTGCAACCGCTGATGGCTGCGCCTCAATTGAAAAAATACCGGTTATCGGAAACGATGAAATCGGTCAGGTAGCCTTTGCCACAAACAAACTGCTTGAGCATATACGAAACATATGTCACTTCAGGCGTACTATTGAAAGTGATGAAACCGTCACAGATGTTTACCGCAGATTAGGACAGGTTTTTAAACGTCAGCTTGGACTGCAGAGTTTTGTAATTTTCGAGGTAATAAGGGAATCTGACAAGATGGTGCCCGTGTACATAGAACCCCCGGAAATCGAAACTGAACTTGTAGAAATGGGGATAAGTCCATCCAAATGCCGGGCGTTTCGTACAAGCGGTTTTGTTACCTCCTTTCAGGATGAAGGAATATGTCAGGTATTCTCATGGCCTGATGCCCTGACCCATGCGTGCATTCCAATGTGTGTAGGAGGAGAGGTGTTGGGGATAGTACAGTTTCTCTTCCCCTTTATTAACAACCCTGAGAGGGAAGAGGCATTCCAGGATGCTGTAATGAAGGCCAAACTCTACCTTATGGAGGCAATGCCGGTCATAAAATCCAAACTGCTTGCTCAGACACTCAGTGAGAGTGCCACCAAGGACCCAATCACACTTCTCCTGAACAGGCGCTACATGGAAATGCACCTTGACGGTATTGTGGCAAGGATCAAACGATTGAACTCCTCACTTGGTGTACTGATGTGCGATATTGACTACTTCAAGCAGGTCAATGACCAGTACGGACACGATGTTGGCGATATGGTGCTTAAGCAATTTGCCGGTATAATCAAGTCACAGGCTCGGGAATCTGATTATGCCATACGTTTTGGCGGGGAAGAGTTCCTGCTGCTGCTGGTTGACTGCGAGCCTGGTTTTGCCGAGAAGGTAGCTGAACGCCTGAGAAAAAAGGTGGAGGAATTTGTATTCCGTTTTCCCCAGGGAGAGTTCAGTAAAACCATAAGCATTGGAATAAGTGAATTCCCCAAAGATACCGACTCAATCTGGGAGGCAATAAAGTTTGCCGACGTAGCACTTTACGAGGCAAAACGTCAAGGCAGAAACAAGGTGGTTAGATTTACACCTGACATGTGGCGGAAACAGAACTTTTAAAGAGAAAGGGCAGTTCTCCAAATGATGAACTGCCCTTTAATCTCGAATTATCAGCCTATACTATCTGTTTCCACATACCTCTACAAGCATGTCGGCAAGTTTTCTTCCAGAAAGCAGCATGCCGCCAAAGATGGGACCCATCCTGTAACCTCCATAAACAGCGGCTGTGGACATACCGCACACATAAAGGCCAGGATAAACCTCAGTGGTATTGGTCACAACCGCATCTTCTGCAGGCTCTGCAAACATAGACCTCTCACCCAGGGGTTTACCATTGGGTGTATTAAGGGAAACATCATTCTTGTTTGAGAAGGTACGGACAATATCATGATCATGTCCGGTTGCGTCAACCACTGCCTTTGCCTCCATTGTGATTGGATCAACAGGGAAATGGTTCATCATGGCAAAGGTATTGTTTATTACCACGCCGTTTACCCTGCCCTCTCTTACAAGCAGGTCCTCAACAACCACAAGGTTGAATATCTTGGCACCCCTTTTGGCAGCGCCGAATATAAGCCCGGATGCAAGGGCAAGGGCATCCACGGCATGAAGGTTATTTTCAAAGGGCTTCGATGGTATCTCGTAATCATCAAGCACACTCTTTGCCTCATCCTGGATGATTACATACTTGTACCCCATGCCTCCGCCCCAGATTCCTCCGCCAGGAGCCAGTTTCTTCTCAAGGATGGTTACATTGATCCCCATTTCAGCAAGGAAACCACCTGCCACGAGCCCTGAAGGGCCAGCTCCAACGATTACCACGTCACTCTTAAGTGACTGCATCAGCTCTTCTACATGATTTTCAATAATTCCGCGTGTTATATCTATCTCTCTCATAATCTGCTCCTTGATGGATAAAGTATCTATTCAGCGTGGTAAATGGTCTTGTCTTGGAGTTACTTTGAATAATTTCGTAGTTTTTCTTGGCGAAGCGCAGCCACAAAATCGCGTCTGTCTGAGTGAGGCACGAACGAGTTTCGCGATTTTGGCGTAGCAAGCCTTAGAAAAACAAGAAATTATTCTCTGGAACGGAAAACAAGGCCATTTGCCAACCCTCATAAATAAATACGCTGAACAGTTACTGGATAAATTTCAATGCCTGGATATTATCTTGCGCCAGTGTACTTTTTGAGTACGAAAAGGGCCAGGCTCCCGGAAAAACAGTCTGCCACTTTTATCATAAAACACGCCCGGATGGAAGAATTTCCACAAGAGTTTTTTTGTCAAGTTCCTGCCTGATACCAAAGCGTGTAAGCACAAAATCATACCTGACCGGATCTGAAGGGTTTATAATTTTGAAATTATTAGTTATCTCAATAGCTGCCTTCAGATTGGCCTGCTTGAGAGATACAAAACCCATTGAAGATGCAATCTGAAACATGTGGGTATCAAGCGGGATCAACAGGGCTGACGCAGGAATGCTTTCCCATCCCCCAGGATCAACATCATCCAAGCGGACAAGCCAGCGCAGAAAAAGAAAAAGACGCTTGCACGCACTGCCCTTCTCCGGTGACGGTAGAAAGAAGCTGCTCTTCAGCCCCCCTGCCCTTCGCAGGTAATCCACAAAAAATCCCAGGGATTTTATTATATCCCCATCTGCCCGGCTGAAACATGAGACAAAACAGGCCTCCAGCCCGCCATACTCATCAAGGGCTGCACGGATACCTGAAAAAAGGGCAGCAATGTCTTCTCCAGTGGTAAACCTGTGTTTGAACCCTGAATACAGTCTGGCAAAATCCGCTGCATTACCTGAGGCAAAAAAACGGGCTGGAGACTGCCCTATTGGTTCAAGGACCCGGGAGACGCTCTTAAGTATCTGATTCACCCTGCCGTAGGCAAGGGATGAGGCAACAAGGGCTACTATCTCCCGATCCAGAGGATCAGGATAGTTATACAGAAACTCAAGGGGATCAGGATGGACGTAACGCCTGTGGTTGTATTTCCTGTACAGACGTTCAAGGGAATCTTTCAGAGGTGTGCCGGACATAAGAAAAGGGCGGGTTAAGCCGCCCTTGATGTAATCAGGCCCTTCCGCAGCAGGAACCAGGCCCTGCGCACCCCTGGGCCTCACCTGGCCTTGAGCCACAACAGCCCGTATCTCCTGGCCGTGGAAGGTTATGTGTCTGCTGACCTGTAATTGAAGAGGTGGCAGACATAAGCTTTACCATGTCTGCAGAACCGCAGTCAGGACAGGTAACGGAATCAAGGTTGGAGCTGAAAACCAGCACCTCGCTTACCTTGCCGCACTCTCCGCATCTGTACTCATAGATAGGCATATCTTGTCACCTCAAAATGGTATCTTTCTTGACCAAGGCCTATAAACAGGATATCAGTGACCGCAGGTACCACCACAACCATGACCGTGGCCATGCCCCTCACCGTGGCCACCGCAGGTGGCACCTGTAACACCCTGGACCTTTCCGGCAAGAAATGCCTCAACCAGCTCTGCAGGATCAACAGGCTGAAGGCCTGCAATTACCTTTATACCGGCCCCCTGAAGGATATTTACGGCTCCGCCTCCAATACCGCCGCACAGCAGATGGGTAACTCCATTATCATTGAGCCACCGGGGAAGCACGCCTGGCTCATGGGGAGGCGGGGTCTCAAGTGAGGTTGAAGCCACCTTGCCATCTTCAACATTTACAAAGGCAAACTGGGGAGCATGCCCGAAATGGGAACATAATTTACCATTTTCAACAGGTATTGCTATCTTCATCACTTGTTTTCCTCCTTTTCGTTGGCGGCTGCCTCTTCCTTGCGTTTTGCAGCAAACATCTGGGTTGAGTTGATCACGTTACTGCATAATTGCTCAAAAGCCTGAGCCGTAAGGCTGTTGGGATACATTGCCATAACAGGTTTTCCGGCATCACCTGTGGTGACAATCCTGGGATCAACAGGAATACGACCAAGGAAGGGAATTCCTGTCTCCTCAGCAAGCTTCTGACCGCCGCCCCGCTTGAAGACATCTATGGCCTTTCCGCAGTGGGGACAGATCATTCCGCTCATGTTCTCAACAATGCCAATAACAGGCATGCCAACCTGTTTGCAGAAGTTAAGTGATTTCTTTACGTCCAGAAGTGATACCTCCTGGGGTGTGGTTACCACAACTGCAAAGGCGTCCGGAATCATCTGGGCAACTGTCATCTGCTCATCGCCAGTCCCTGGAGGAGCATCAATAACAAGGTAATCAAGGTCGCCCCACTCAATGTCATAAATGAACTGGCGTATGGCAGACATCTTCAGAGGCCCGCGCCACATTACAGCAGAGTCCTTGTCCGGAAGCAGAGGCTCCACAGACATGAACTTGAGATTTGGAGAATAATATACTGGCCCTACAGTGCCGTCCGGTCTCTTCTGAAGCTCTCCACGCTCAACGCCCAGCATCTTGGGGACATTGGGGCCGTGCAGATCCACATCAAGCAGGCCGACGTAAAAATTCTGGAGCGACAGGCCTATGGACAGATTGATTGCCACAGTGCTCTTTCCAACACCGCCCTTGCCGCTCATTACCATTATCTTGAACTCGATCTGATCAAGCTGTTTCTTGATCTTCTTCTCCTGCTCATCCAGAACAGGGTTACCAGCTACCGGGTTTCCATTGTTATCTGCAACCAAAATTCTCTTCCTCCGGATATTTATTAGGTTTGTTTAATTCAAATCAGTTCTCTCACCCGAGCCCACATCTGCTCAAGGGCATGAACCGCAGGGCTGTTTCCTGATTTTACAGCAGGCACTCCCTGAACAACACTCTCCACCATCTGTTCATCAAAGGGGATCATGCCTGCAAGCTCAATATTTCTGCTGCTGCAGGCATCCTTTATCTTCTCAGCCATGCTGCTGTTAAGGTCCCACTTGTTTATGCACACACAGGCCGGCACCTTGAAATGGACAGCAAGATCAGCAACACGCTCCAGATCGTGAAGCCCTGAGGCTGTAGGTTCTGTAACAGCAAGCACCAGGTTTGCCCCGGACATTGATGCAATAACCGGGCATCCTATTCCAGGAGGACCATCCACTACAATGAGGTTTTTGTCAAGCCGTTCAGCAATATTTCTTGCCTCACGCTTTACCAGCGCCACAAGTTTGCCTGAGTTTTCCTCACCAATATCAAGACGCGCATGGACAAGTGGACCATACTCAGTGTCTGACAGAAACCACTTGCCGCACCTGTTATCCTCAAGGATAATAGCCTTTTCAGGACAGAACCACGCACACACACCGCAACCCTCACAGCGCATGGGATCTATTGCTGATATTTCATCAACTGAGACAGCATCAAACCTGCAAATTTCAGCGCAGGTGCCGCAACCGGTGCAAATGGAGCTCTCCACCCTTGCCTTTACACCGGATACAAACTCATGCTCTTCCCTGATCTCAGGGGCAAGGAGAAGGTGAAGATCTGCTGCGTCAACATCGCAGTCTGCAAGCACCTTGTCATCTGAAAGTGCCGCTATTGCTCCTGCAACCGAGGTCTTGCCAGTGCCGCCCTTTCCGCTGAGAATAAGTAGCTCCTTCATTTTATCCCCCTGCTGCATCAAGGATTGCAGAAAAGTCGCTGCTGATCCCTGGCATTATATCAATCAGCGGCATGCCTGAGGCATAGCCCTGGGCAATCTTCCTGTCAAAGGGTATCTCCATGAGTATGTCAATTGCCTCCTGGCTGCACCACCTGTTCAGCTCCCTGAAACCAAGCCCTGCCCTGTTAATAATCACCCCGAAGGGACGATCAAGCTTCCTGAGCATGCCCACTGCAAGCTGCAGGTCATTAAGGCCGAATGGGGTGGGTTCAGTAACAAGAACAGTATAGTCAGCATCACGGACCGTCTCTATAACCGGGCAAGATGTACCTGGCGGGGCGTCAAGTATGACCATCTGCTGATGGTCCTCAGCCATTTCCTCTGCCTCTTCCTTTACAGCAGATATCAGCGGAGGAGCCATGGCCTCACCAATTCGGAGCCTTCCGTGGACAAATCTGATACTGCCGTTACCTGCGCTTCCCCTTTCAACAACACCCACTGTACGCCAGGCAGATTCTACTGCCTTTTCAGGACATACCAGAAAACATCCGCCACATGAGTGGCACAGGTCTGGAAATGACATCACGGTCTTTCCAAGCACTGTGATGGCGTTATACCTGCATATTTCCCTACATTTTCCGCAATAGGTGCAAAGTTCTTCGTTTACGCGGGGAACCTCAAGGGTAAACTCACGGGTGTTTTCAATTTCGGGCTTTAGAAAAATATGCCCGTTTGGCTCCTCCACATCACAGTCAAGATAAAATACCTTTCCGGACTTCTGTGCAGATACCAGGGCCAAGCTTACGGCAACAGTGGTCTTGCCTGTGCCCCCTTTGCCGCTTGCAATAGCTATCTTCATGAATTCTGTTTACCTCCGCGGCATCCACATCCTCCACGGCCTCGGCCTCCGCCGCCTCCACGGCCCTTTCCACCGCATTTTCCACGGCCTCCTCCGGCTCCTGCACCAGCACCTGCAGAAGGTTTATAGGAAACAGCCCCCGGGCCGCTTGAATGTCCGTCTGATGATGGGCCGGAGTCAAAGGTGGCACTACCCTTTCTGAATGCATCCAGCGCCTGCTGCACACTGCCCTGGACATCTGATACAACCTTTATTCCTGCAGCATCCAGAACAGTAAATGCCTTCGGGCCAACCCTTCCGGTAAGTACAGCCTGAACCCCTGCCTCTGCCACCCGGGTTGCGGCATTGATACCTGCCCCGTGTGCTGCATCCTGCGCAGCCTGGTTATCAATTACCTCCACTATCTCACCACTGTCCGAATCCATTATAACGAACCACGGTGCCCTTCCGAAACGGGGATCAACTGCTGAACTGCCATCTTTTCCCTGAGCACTTATTGCAACTTTCATAACCTAAACCCCTTTTCTGCTGTTCAGTTGTATGACTATTTAGAATCTCACCGATCATTCACTCACCAGAGGTGAAAACACATTTTCCTCTGCTCATGTTGCGACTTAAAGATCAGTTTTTAACCGCCCGCTTCGCTCAAGGACGCCAATAACGCAAAGAACATCGCCAAGGAAGTTGTTCCTTCCCTGAGGCCACCCCGACATGGAAAAAATTAAAACCCTTTGCGTCCTTGGCGTCCTTCGCGGATCAGCTTTTGTCTTTTTGGACTTTGCACCTTGAGCTTTCAGATATTTTCAAGGTAAACGCAGAGCAACAGTCCCTGTCTTTGCAAAAAAATGATTA
>WGBG01000085.1 GCA_015494395.1 Deltaproteobacteria bacterium | reverse complement strand
TCTGTGTGCTGGGCAGTGGGGGGATCCGGCATGAGCTTGCCATTAACGTAAACCTTTTTGTTTCTGATTTCTACGGTATCGCCGGCAATCCCTATAACCCGTTTGATGAAATCCTTATCCCGGTCCAGGGGGTATATAAAAACTACGATATCTCCACGTTCAGGTTTTTTCATCTCAACCCATGCGTTCCTGGTAATGGGGTTGCGTATGCCATAGATAAATTTGTTTACCAAGATATGGTCGCCTATCAGTAGGGTTTTGATCATGGAGCCAGACGGTATCTTGAATGCCTGGACAACAAAGGCACGGATGATCAGTGCAAGTACAAGGGCGATAAGTATAGCCTGGGCATATTCCCATAATACTGCCTGCCATGAACGCTGCTGAGATGCCTGAGATTGAGGAACTGTATTATTACTGTCATTATTGTTTGATTTTGAAAAAAGATTCATTGTGTCAGACTAATCCTTTGAATAATTGGTGGCAAGGCTATTTTAGAGCTACCATACTATATTGATATAATGGCTAATATTTTCTATTAGTATATTTTAGGTACCGCTAACATAGTGTAGGTTCCATTATGCCTTAAGAACTGTAAGAAATGCTTCCTGCGGGATTTCTACGTTTCCTACCTGTTTCATGCGCTTTTTGCCCTCTTTCTGCTTTTCAAGTAACTTCCTCTTTCGGGTAATATCACCGCCATAGCATTTGGCTGTAACATCCTTCCTGAGGGGAGGGATGCGCTCCCTGGCGATGACTTTTGCCCCTATTGCTGCCTGGATTACAACCTCAAACATCTGCCTTGGAATGACCTTTCTGAGCCTTCCTGCCAGGTCCCTTCCCCTGTAATACGCCTTGTCGCGGTGAACAATAACCGACAGGGCATCAACAGGCTGCTTGTTAATTAGTATGTCAAGTTTTACAAGGTTTGCCGGACGGTGTTCAATAAAGTCATAATCAATAGAGGCATAACCCCGGCTGACCGACTTGAGCCTGTCATAAAAATCCAACACAATTTCATTAAAAGGTATCTCATATTTTAACAGTACCCTGTCCTGGGTAAGGTACTTCATCTCCTTTTGTTCGCCCCTTTTCTCATCGCACAGTCCCATTACAGAACCTACATACTCCTTGGGAAGGTAAATTTCCATCTCCACAAAGGGTTCTGCAATCTCCTGTATTTTTCCAGGATCAGGCATCTGCGCAGGGTTGTGTATATGGATTACCTCTCCGCTTGTAAGTGTAACTCTGTAGGAGACCGCTGGTGCAGTGCTGATCAGTTTGAGCTGGTATTCCCTTTCAAGACGTTCCTGCACAATCTCCAGGTGAAGAAGACCAAGAAAACCGCACCTGAACCCAAAGCCAAGGGCTATTGAGCTTTCCGGTTCATACGAAAATGCTGGATCGTTCAGCCAGAGCTTTTCAACAGCCTCTTTGAGCTGGTCATACTGGGCACTGTCCACCGGGTAAAGCCCGCAGAAGACCATTGCCTTGACAGGTTTGAAGCCTGGAAGCGCTTCTTGGGCAGGGTTTTTTTCATGGGTTATGGTGTCACCAATCTGGGTATCCCGGACGGTTTTTATTGCAGCCACCATAAAGCCAACTTCTCCAGGGGCAAGCTCTTTTACATCAACTGGCTCAGGCTGAAAGACTCCAAGTCTCGTGACTTCATAGGTTCGGCCCGTTGCCATCATCTTGATTCGATCACCTGTACGCACCACTCCATCGACAACCCTGATCATTACTACGGCACCCTGATATGGGTCAAACCAGGAGTCGAATATCAGAGCCCTTAAAGGATTGTCCGGATTTCCCTCTGGCGGAGGCACCTTATTAACAATGGCCTCAAGGACCTCTTTTGTTCCTATCCCCTTTTTGGCACTGACTTCAATTGCCTCTGAAGCGTCAAGCCCTATAATATCCTCTATTTCATCTGCAACACGTTCCGGGTCTGCGCTGGCAAGATCAATTTTATTCAGGACAGGTATTATTTCCAGGTCATTTTCCAGGGCAAGATAGACATTGGCAAGGGTCTGTGCCTCTACCCCCTGCGTTGCGTCCACAATCAGCAGGGCACCCTCACATGCAGCAAGGCTTCTGGACACTTCATAGCTGAAATCTACATGACCAGGGGTATCAATAAGGTTAAGTGTATAGGTTTCTCCATCTTCGGCTGTGTATCTGATCCTTACTGTCTGCGCCTTAATGGTAATGCCTCTTTCTCGCTCAAGATCCATCTGGTCCAGATATTGCTTCTTCATTTCCCGTGAGGAGACAGCCCCAGTATATTCAAGGATCCTGTCGGCAAGAGTTGATTTTCCGTGATCTATGTGGGCGATAATAGAAAAATTTCTTATTTTTTCGGGGTTAATCATTATTAAAATTCCTCAAAAAAATATTGTCTTCAATATTTTTGTGATATACTAAAAAATATTAATATTTTACATCCACAGTCATACAGTATTCCGTAATTATAACAGTGGATTATGGTTTATTTAAGCAAATCGGCTATTAACCGTTTTTACTGTGCTGAAAGTGGAAAATGTTATGTTTTTTACCTTTGAAGTTGTCAGAATTCAGACAATATACATTTTCAAATTTTTAAGGATAGGAAAAAAATTCCTGCAGTTTGCTTCATACTACAAATCATCAGTGCCGCAAAGTAGGGAACGGTTTTATGAATTTAAAGCTGAATTGAGCATGCCATCAGTTAACTTATTTTGGGACAGCCCTTTAAGAAAAAAATTACCATGTCCGATACATAAAACAGCAAGTAACAAATTTGAAAAAACAGCCAATAAAAGGTCAGCTTAAGATAAAATAATGAAACTATCATTTTTTTCCGGAAAGTTTGCCAAAAAGAAACCTCACACACTTGGGCTTGATCTGGGCTCCAACACCATCAAACTTGTCGAACTGGGTGAAAATGGTTCACAGCTTGAGGTCAGAAGGGCCGGTAGAGCCCTCCTTCCCCAGGGAGCCATCATCGAGGGTTCAATTAAAGACAGGGAGGCTGTCACATCCTCACTAAGCAGCCTGATAAATAACCTTAAACCAAAGGGCCGCAAAGTAGCTACATCAATTGCCGGTTATTCCGTAATTGTTAAACGGATTACTGTGAATTATCAGGATGAAAAAGAGATTGAGGAGAATATTGAAACGGAAGCCGAAAAATACGTGCCCTTTGAAATAGAAGATGTATATGTGGATTTCCACATACTTAGGCCCGCCACAGAAGAAAAACCAAACTGCGATATATTCCTGGTTGCTGCAAAACGTGAAATTGTAGATGAGTACGCAGGCATAATCCAGGAAGTTGGACTTGTCCCGTCAGTTATCGATGTGGATGCCTTTGCCATTGGTAACTGTTTTGAGGGCGCCTTTGGACAGCTTAATGAATCGGTAGCCCTGATCGACATTGGTGCAAGCAAGACCAATATGAACGTAGTCAGCCGGGGGATTTCCACTTTTACCAGGGACATGGCAATTGGAGGTCAGCAGCTTACCGATGCCATTGAGGAGGCAACCGGCCTATCCACTGAAGATGCAGAAAAGGTCAAGATTTCCGGGGCAAAGGATCCAGCCCTTGTTAAAGAGATAAGCGCAGTTTGTGATGAAATGTGTTCAATCTGGGTGGATGAAATCAAAAAGGCAGTGGATTTTTGCAAGGCAAATTCAGACCCTGACGATCATCCAACCCATGTATTTTTATCCGGTGGCACTGCAAAACTTCCAGGTTTTTCCCGGTTTATGTCAGACAAACTTGAAATGCAGGTATCTTTAATGAATCCATTCAGACAGTTTGTTTTATCCAGGGAGATCAATCCTCAATATGTTGAAAGTATTGCGCCTCAGCTAACTATTGCAACCGGACTTGCATTGAGGACGGTGCCGTTATGATAGGAATCAATCTTCTCCCGGTAAGGGAATGGAAAAAGCGGGAGTCTGTACGCAGGCAGATATCTGTCTTCTTCCTGTCGTTAGTGCTCCTAGTGGTCGGACTGATTGGGGCAGGTTCAACCATACAGGGCAAGGTTATGTTACAGCGTAATGAGCTTCACGCCCTTGAAGCCCAGAAAAAGAAACTTGCCTACGTTGATAAAAAGATAAAGCAGGTAAAGGCAAAGACAAAAGAGGTAGAAAATAAATTTGTATCCATTGAGAAACTGCAGCAGGGAAGAACATTCGCAGTGCAGGCTCTGGATGAAATTGTTACATCTCTGCCTCTTAACCGTATCTGGCTTACCAACCTGCAGTTAAATGCCAATAGTATCAGTCTTTCTGGTGTGGCTCTTGATAACCACACCATAGCACTGTTTATGAGGCGTCTTGATGCATCAGCCATGTGTTCCCGAGTAAGGCTAAAGAGCAGTAAGCAGAAAAATATTCAGGGGCATAATCTTATGCAGTTCTCCTTAACCCTGAATATAACTCAGCCTAAACCAAAAACAGAAACAACAGCATCAAAAAAGAAGAAATAGCCGTGAAGATAAGCAAGCCATCATTCAAAATACCGCCCCAACTGTTTGATGCAGTGTATAATCTGCCTGCATGGCAGAAGGCACTGATAATGATAGCATCTTGGGTCATCCCCTTGGGTTTGTTCTGGTTTTTCTTTCTTTCCAGTAGTTTGGGAGAGATGAGTACAATTTCTGACAGGATTCCGCAATTAAAGAAGGAGATTAGACAGCTTGAAGCAAAGAAAAAACGTTTGCCGCTTATGGAAAATGACCTCAAGGCAATGGAGGAGATACTGAAGCAGGCATTGAGGCTTTTACCAGAAAAGGAGGATATACCATCAGTTCTTACAGAAATTTCTTCTCTTGGTAATGAATCAGGGCTGGATATGAATTCATTCACGCCTGGTAGAGAACAGATCCAGGGATTTTATGCCGCAATTCCAGTTTCGTTGTCATTCAGCGGTCCTTTTCATAATACATTGGTCTTTTTTGACAAGGTTGGCAAGATGGCCCGTATTGTTCATATAAGGAATGTAAAAATGGGCCAGGCAAAGGAGAGTAAAAATATCTGGAGCCAAAAGGGTTCGGTTGCAGGGGGCAAGATCCCTGGAGGCGCAAATGCGGCAGTAGCATCGTCTTCCGGTAGTGATGATTCATCAGTAGAACGCGGTAGCAGTTGGGTAATCCGTACCACCTGTCAGGCAGTCACATACAGATTTTTGACGCCAGAGGAACAGAAGGCAAGAAATAAAAAGAATAAGAAGAAAAGAAGAAGACGGCGGTAGTATCAAACCATGTATAAATTCAGAGGAAAAATGAAGACAGGCAATTTGTCCACTGGGTATAGGGCTTCGCTGCATCTCTTTTGGGCTGGCATAATAGGCTTTGTAGTTGCATCGTTATTTATCTATCCAGGGCACTGTCAGGCAGCCCTTAAAAAAAGAGCCGAAACTAACAAGACCAAGCCTGTCAAGACTTCTGAGAAGGTAAGGGAATTTCAGGAGCGGCTTAATCGTCTGCTTGAACCCGTTACCTACAAGTATGTACCAGCGGGCAAACCTGATCCTTTCCAACCATTTATTCAGAATAAGCCGCAGGTAATCAGAAGGGCTGGAGCAAAGAAAAAGAAGCTTACACGACCTGACAAGTGTGCAACCCCTCTTGAATGCATGGATGTTGGCCAGTTGAGGTTGGTAGCCATTGTTGTTGAGGATACTGGAGAAAATATAGCTATGGCCCAGGATGCTTCTGGCATAGGCTATATTCTAAAAAAGGGCACAAGGGTAGGCTTTAGGAATGGACACGTCATTCAGATATTACCGGATAGAATAGTTGTTCAGGAAGAGGCCGAGAATATCAGGGGAGAGATGACCTTGACAAACAGGGTTCTTTTTCTGCATCCGGAGGAAAAGTAGATGGGTATTGATACTATAAAGATGAAAAAGAAATTCAGGCATTGTTTATGGTTGTGTTGGGGATTGATAGCAGTAGCTGTTTTGATTTTTTACTGCGCTCCGGCTGCTATGGCCGGAAAGTCCCCGGAGTCAGATGTCTCCAGTTGGCTTGCCGAGCTTTCTCCGGCAGAGGCCAAGATGCACAGCAAAAATGCTTCTATGCAGCCAGATAAAACATCACCTAAGAAGGTGTCGGCTAAGTCTGGGGCTAAGAAAAACAATATGCCTCAGAATATCAGCATTGATTTTTACAAGGTGGATCTGCACAACGTATTTCGTCTTCTCGGAAGAATAAGCGGGAAGAATATCGTGGTGGATGAGGGTGTAAAGGGGACCCTGACACTTGCCCTTCAGGACGTTCCCTGGACCTTTGTGCTTCAGGTAATCAAAAACCTTAAAGGTTTATCCAGCCAGGAGGTAAACAATACTATAATGATCTATCCTGGTAGCAAAAAGATGACATGGGAGAATGCTTCAACTGAAAATGCAGACATGAATCTTATCATAAGCAGAAGTGATGTCTCGGCGTCTCAATCAGGCCTCAGTGTAACCAAAGGTAAACAGTATATGATCAAAAAGGGGCTCGATGTCAAAAAGCTTCAGCATTCAGAGACTCCTCCTGAAAAAATCAGTCAGGCAGCAGCGTTGATTAAAAGAGCAGAGGTGGCAGAGTTTAAGGGTGATTTGGAGCTTGCTGAAAAGTTATATGGTGAGGCTGCTGAAATCTGGCCTGATAATGCTGAACTGCTTAAAAAAGCTGCAGATGTGGCTCTAAAAAATGAAAATGAGATAAGTGCCTATAACTTTGCAAAGAAAGCACTTGCCATCAGTCCTGATGATAGTGAGGCTGCAACCATTGCCGCCGTATCCCTGGCACGGATGAACAAACCTGGAGAGGCAAAAACATACTTTGAAAAGGCTGTTTCCGGACCTAATGTCCCCATGGATGCACTTTGGAATTATGCAGTGTTCCTTTTCTCTCATAATGATTTCAGAAATGCGCTAAGGCTGATAACCCGTATAGAGATGAATTATTCTCTTACCCCTGACCTCATGATGCTGAAGGCAAAGACCTATGAGAATCTTGGTCATAAGGATAAGGCAGTTGAGGAATATCGAGCCATTCTCTCAGCGGGCAAACATATTCCTGAAAATATGAAACAGTATGCCAGATTTCAGTTAAAGTGTCTGGCCCCTGGCCATTAAGTTTTATAAGTTGCACAAGAATTTGTAAATGAAGAAACTGAAAATAGAGAGGGATATCATGTGTTACCGGAACGAAATTAAACGGGACAGGGCAAAAAGCATTTTCCTGATGGTATTACTGCTTGTGCCACTGTTAATGTCAGGCGGGTGTGCATCAAATGCCGGAAAGGCAGGACAGGTGCAACAGGTCAGTGGTCAGGACCATTCAGGTCAGGTTGATACTGAAAGTTCGAAAGCTGCGTCTGCAGGTTCGGTCTCTGCAGCCATCACAGCAAAAGAAAATCAACCATATCGGCCGGACATTTCATGGAAGCCATCATACGCGTTACATGACGTGAAGATCAAGAAGGGAAGTTCAGAGGAGAAGCTTCCGTTCATGACTGTAGGGGCTGACATTAAATCCCGTTTTGGCAAGGTGCCACTCATTACGGTGATTAAAAATCTTGCTGATCTTAAAGATATGAATGTCAGCTGGACAAGTGATGTGGACCAGAACGCCAGAGTTGATGTTGATATAAAAGCGGATGATGATTTCTGGGCAGCACTTGATAATGTTTTAAGGCAACTGGATTATTTTTATGAGTTCAGACGCAATACAATCATTGTAAAATACAAGGAGACCAGGAGGTTTCATGTGACCTGTCCATTTGTTACAGGAAGTTACCAGACCTCGGCAGGTGGAGATTTCCTTGGAAGTTCAGATGCCATAGACAACTATCATGGGGCACTCCAGTTAGATCATAATGATCCTGAAATTGATATATGGCAGAATATTGAAAATAATATAGCCCGAATACTTCAGCTTTCCACCAGGCAGGTTGCGGAAACTGCCACAGGCCCATCTGAGGAAGATCTTGCCAGAATCCGTCAGCTATGCGCACAGCAGTTTCCCGGTGACCAGGCCCAGCAGGCATTGTGTGTTCAGCAGAATCAGGCAAGGCTCGAGCTGCAGAATCAGTCAGGCGGCGGTCAGAACAACCAGGGACAGCAACAGTCTGCATCAGCAGCTACCACCTCGAAGGGCAATGACGATGGAGTGTTTTATGTTATTGATAAACCGCTTGGCATAATAACCGTCACTGCCCCAAGGTCTCTTATGGAACAGGTTGATGCCTATATCACCAACCTCAACAAGGAGCTTTCCCGCCAGGTAATGATAGAGGCCAAGATTGTAGAAGTCCGGCTCAACAATCACAATTACCGTGGGATTGACTGGTCCGGCCTGTTGAAAAGTCACGAATTGACGTTTCAAACAACCTTTGGTGATAGCGGCTTGATCTTTGATGGAGGATGGACCCATTTCATGGATAGTATCTCAATGACTAATGATGCATTCAGTATCGTCCTAAATTTTCTTGATGAATTTGGAGACGTAACGGTGCTTTCAAATCCCAAGGTTTCGTTGATGAATGGCCAGCCAGGTGTGATTACCGGTGGCAAGACACGGCGTTATATTGATCGGGTGACGTCAAATATTAATAACAGTGGAACGGGTTCAATTACCACATATAATGTAGAAACACGAGACATTTTTGAGGGAGTTGGTATGGGCGTAATGGCCAATATTGCAGAAAATGGTGAAATTATCCTGCAGTTGACCCCGGTTTCTACCAAACTTGATGGAGAGATAGAGTATAAAAGTTTTGGTACGGCTCAGGTGGGGCTTCCAAAGGTTTATCTCAGACAGACAACCACCATGGCCCGGGTAAAAGACGGCCAGATGCTTGTGCTTGGCGGTATTATTGTTGATGAAAAGGGCAAAACAGGCAACAAGGTTCCACTTCTTGGAGATATTCCGTATTTAGGTTATCTGTTCAAGAGTGAAACCAAATACCATCAGAAGGTGGAGATGGTGTTGATGCTTATTCCGCATATTGTTGAAATTTAACTCTGTACGGCATATAATTGTCTAATCTGATAGGCCCCCATTATGGGGGCTTTTTTAATGGTAAAAGCCTTGGAACTGACCACATTGTCTGACTATGACTAAAACTAAGAAAAAAGAACATTCTGTATTGATTCGCTTTGGAGTCTCCATCCCTGAAGATCTTATCAATGCATTTGATACTTATATCAGGGAACGGCAGTATGGCAGCCGCTCAGAAGCCATACGGGATCTTATACGTGAAAAACTTGTTGAACAGGAATGGGAGAAGGAAGCACAGAATGAGGATGTTGTAGGCACCATCACTTATGTATTTGATCACCACAAGAGGGAACTTGTGGAATCAATACTTGATATTCAGCATGATTTTCCTGATATAGTTATTGTTTCACAGCATATTCATCTTGATCACCATAATTGTATGGAAGTGGCAATAGTAAAGGGTACTCCATCCACTCTCAGGGGGCTGGCCTACAGGATTAAGGCTCTCAAGGGAGTAAAGCACTGCAGCTTTACCATGACCACTACAGGGGCACAGCTTTCCTGATATCAAAAAACGAATCCATGAATCTATATTAAGCCACATTGACCAGGTGCAGGATGGAACATATCTGTCCTGCTAATGGACTGTTGCCATTTTTCAAGATACGGCCATATTAAAGAATAGGCGGAAACTATTTCGTCCCGGCCAAATACATTGAACTATCTATAGGGAGTCTGCATAATGCAGGAACAAACCGAACTGTTTTCAGGTACTACCAAGACTTGCGATATATCAGCCGAGCTCAAGAAGTCATATCTTGATTACGCCATGAGCGTAATCATCGGCAGGGCACTTCCGGATGTGCGTGACGGGCTTAAACCCGTTCACAGGCGCATCCTTTTTGCCATGCACGAGCTTAAGAATGATTACAACAAACCATATAAAAAATCTGCCCGCATTGTAGGCGATGTGATTGGTAAGTACCATCCTCATGGTGACACCGCAGTTTACGACACCATCGTAAGAATGGCCCAGGATTTTTCCATGGGTTATCCACTTATTGATGGACAGGGGAATTTTGGCTCTGTTGATGGCGATTCTCCTGCAGCCATGCGTTATACAGAAATCCGTCTGACCAGGCTTGCCCATGAACTTATGGCGGACATTGAAAAGGAAACCGTGGATTTTGTCCCAACCTATGACAACTCCATGGAAGAGCCTGCTGTACTCCCTTCAAAGGTTCCAAATCTGCTGATAAACGGTTCTGCCGGAATAGCAGTTGGCATGGCCACCAATATTCCGCCTCACAATCTTGGTGAAGTGGTTGATGCTCTTATAGCCCTTGTCAGAAATCCCAACTGTACGGTAGCCGAGCTGATGGAATTTGTTCCAGGGCCTGACTTTCCCACAGCAGGTTTTATATGTGGAAGAAAGGGGATAAAGGCTGCCTATGAAACCGGACGGGGCATAATTCGTATGCGTGCCCGGGCCACAGTTGAACAGGTTGCACGTGGCAAGCGCGAGCAGATCATAGTCACTGAGCTTCCATACCAGGTAAACAAGGCCAAGCTGGTTGAAAAGATTGCAACCCTTGTGAGAGATAAAAAGATAGACGGTATTTCTGCCGTGCGGGATGAATCCGACAGGCAGGGTATGCGCATTGTAATAGAACTCAAGAAGGATGGATTTGCACAGGTAGTGTTGAACCATCTCTACAAGCACACTGCCATGGAATCAAGTTTTGGAATTATCCTTCTTGCCATAGTCAACGGAAGACCGGAGCTTCTGAATCTCAAGGAGGCCCTTGCCCATTTCCTGCAGCACAGAAAGACCGTGATAATCAGGCGTACAACCTATGAGCTCAGGAAGGCCGAGGAACGGGCGCATATACTGGAAGGTCTCAAGATTGCCATTGACAACCTCGATGAGGTTGTTGCCCTTATCAGGGCATCAAAGACCCCTGGAGAGGCAAGAACTGGCCTTATGGAACGCTTCGCACTGTCTCAGATTCAGGCCCAGGCCATTCTGGACATGAAACTGCAGCGACTGACAGGGCTTGAGCTTGAGAAGATCCTGGAAGAATACAGGCAGATTCTTGAAACCATAAAACGGCTCAAGGCAATTCTTGCAAGCGATGAGCTTGTACTTGAGATTATCGAACAGGAACTTACAGAACTCAAAGAACAGTTTGCCATCCCGCGCCGCACTGAAATCATAGGCGCTCCGGATGAAATAAATATCGAGGACCTCATTGTTGAAGAGGACATGGTGGTAACGGTCTCCCATAACGGTTACATCAAGCGTAATCCTGTTAGCATTTACAGGAGCCAGCGCAGGGGAGGCAAGGGTGTTACAGGATTGTCCTCAAAACAGGATGATTTTGTTGAAAGGCTCTTTGTTGCCTCAACCCACGACTACTTTCTCTGTTTCAGTAATCTTGGAAGGCTTTACTGGCTGAAGGTCCATGAGATACCCCAGGCGTCCAGGACAAGCAGGGGCAAGGCCCTGGTAAATCTTCTTCCTCTTGACCGTGAGGCAAAGGAACATATAGCTGCTGTAGTGCCTGTGCGGACCTTTGAAGATGATAAATTCGTGGTCATGGCAACAAGGCAGGGGCTTGTAAAAAAGACCCCTCTTGAGGCATTTTCGCGCCCAAAATCAAAGGGAATTATTGCAGCCATTGTCAAGGAGAATGATGAAATTATTGCTGCAGCAATTACTGACGGCAATGCAGACATATTCCTTGGCACCAGAAATGGATTGAGTATCCGTTTCCATGAGACAGATGTCCGGCCGATGGGAAGAACTGCCGCAGGTGTAAGGGGTATAAGGCTTGCTGAAGATGACCAGGTGGTTGCCATGGAGGTGATAACCGATGTAAATGCTACCCTGTTTACAGTCACCGAGAAGGGATATGGCAAGCGCACCCCGGTGGGAGAGTACCGTGTTCAGGCAAGGGCCGGTAAGGGGGTTATCAACCTTAAAACCACTGAAAAGGTTGGAAAGGTGGTTGGAGTAATCCTGGTCAATGATAATGACGAAGTGATGCTCATCGGGGCAAGCGGCAATATTATAAGGATGGGGGTTAAGGATGTGCGCATAATAGGCCGCTCTACACAGGGGGTCAAACTGATAAGAATAGCAGAGGATGACTACCTTGCTGCAGTGGCAAAACTTGCAGACAGGGATGATGAGGAATGATGAATGTAAGCGTGCTTGGCGCTGGCAGTTGGGGCACTGCACTAGCGCTTGTTCTTGCCCGTAAGGGGATTCCAACACTGATATGGGGCAGGAACAGGGAGTTTATGCAGGAGCTTGGTGAAAGGCAGGAGAACGGGAGATACCTGCCTGGAGCCTCTTTCCCTGACTCCCTTGAGGTTACAAGTGATCTTGAGCAGGCAGTATCCTGCAGGGATGTGCTGCTTGTTGTTATTCCATCCCATGGATTCAGAAAGGTGGTGCGGCAGGCTGCAAGCTTCATTGATCCTGAACATCTTCCAAAGGCAATTATCAGTGCCACCAAGGGGATTGAAAATTCAACCCTATGTTCAATGACCGAGATCCTTGAGCAGGAGATGCCTGCAGGGCTGTCAGGCAGATTCGCTGTACTTTCAGGGCCAAGCTTTGCCCGTGAGGTGGCAGACAGCTTGCCCACAGCAGTGACAATGGCCTGTGCTGATCAGTCTCTCTGTGTCAGGCTGCAGGATCTCTTTTCTACTGACAGTTTCAGAGTTTACTGCAACCCCGATACTGTTGGTGTGCAGATTGGCGGTGCCGTAAAGAATGTTCTTGCCATTGCATCCGGAATCTCTGACGGAATGAAATTTGGCACCAACACCAGGGCGGCACTTATAACCCGGGGCCTGGCAGAGATTACCCGCATGGGGCTTAAGGCCGGGGCAAATCCGCTTACCTTTGCAGGTCTTGCCGGCCTTGGAGACCTTGTCCTGACCTGTACCGGTGATCTCAGCCGTAACCGCCAGGTGGGACTACGGCTTGGAAAAGGGGATTCAATGGATGATATTCTGGCGTCAATGAGCATGGTTGCCGAGGGGGTAAAGACTTCAAAGTCTGTATATCAGTTAGCCCAAAAATATAATGTTGAAATGCCCATAACCGAGCAGGTTTATCGAGTGATCTACAAGGGAATGGAGCCTGGAGAGGCGGTTCGAGAACTTATGATGCGGCCTCCAAAGCACGAATTGCATGGGGTGTCTTTCGGCTGAGAATGCAGGAGGAAAAGGCAGACAGGAGGTTTTACCGTGCCCTTATGGGGCGTGTGGGCCTTGTCCGTTTCAGGGTGAGGCACCTGGAGACCGACCTGCACATTCAAGCGGTTCGTGATCTTTCAAGAAAGTGCTCGGCACGAATAATTGATGCCAGGACAGGTATTGAAACATATGCCAGTAAACATCCCGGTTTTCTCGAAACCTACACTCCTCTACCTGCTGATGAATTTGCCCCCCGTGTTGTAAGGGAGATGCTTGATGCTGCACGAATAGCCAATACTGGCCCCATGGCAGCAGTGGCTGGGGCTATTGCACAGTATGTTGGCGAAATGTGTATCAGTGAGACCGGTGGTGGAGACGTAATTGTTGAAAATGGTGGAGACATATTTCTTAAAGTTTCATCTCCTGTAACAATCTCCATTTATGCCGCAGATTCTCCCTTGAGTGGTAAGGTGGGGATTGAGCTGAAAGAAGATTATACTCCAGCAGGAGTATGTACTTCGTCAGGTGTCATAGGCCATTCCAGAAGTTTTGGTTCAGCCCATGCTGTGACTGTTATTTCGAAGAATACGGCACTTTCTGATGCCGTTGCAACTGCAATGGGCAATTTGTTAAAGACCCATTCTGATATTGAGCCGGTGCTTGAAAAAATGCAGAACATACCCGGTGTTGACGGTGGTCTGATTATCTTTGATGACAGGCTTGGTGCATGGGGGAATGTGAATCTGGTACCTGTTTAGTGGGGGTAGCGCTATGGAAGTTATAATACTGGGATCTGGAACCTGTGTGCCGTCAGTCAGAAGGGCAGGGCCTGCCGCATGCGTGCGGGCAGATGACTATACAATACTTGTTGATTCATCAGCAGGGACATTGAGGCAGCTTGCAAGGGCAGGAGTTGATTATGCCGAGGTTGACATGATCCTTTACACCCACCTTCATCCGGATCATGTAGGTGAGTTCGTTCCATTCATATTTGCAACCAAGTACGCACCTGGATATTCCCGCACCCAACCAGTTGTCATCCTGGCAGCAGAGGGCTTTTTAACTTTTTATAACGGAATAAAAAAGGTATTTGGTGAGTGGGTAGAGCCACTTCCCGGAAGGCTTGAAATAAACGAAATACCTGTTTCCATGATTGCTGCCATGCAGTTTCCACCACTTACTATTAAAACAGCTCCAATGAAACATACGCCCCAGAGCCTGGCCTTCAGGATTGAAGACAGCTCTGGGAAATCCGTTGTTTTTTCAGGAGATACAGAATACTGCCAGGAGCTTTCAGAACTTGCTCGAGGGGCAGATATGCTGATTTCAGAGTGTGCTGCACCTGAACATGCCCCAATACCTGGCCACCTCACCCCTTCAGAGGCGGGTAAAATTGCTGCATCTGCCGGGGTAGAGAAACTGGTTCTTACTCATTTTTATCCTGAGTGTGATAAAAGTGATCTGATAACACCGTGCAGGAGGGAGTTTTCGGGGCCTGTTATCCTGGCTGAAGACCTTATGCACCTGTCGCCATAAGCTGATGTCAGAATTATGTATCTATTCAGCGTGATAATTGGTCTTGTTTTGGAGTGACTTTGAAGAATTTCGTAGTTTTTCTTGGGGAAGCGCAGCCAGAAAATCGCGTCTGTCTGAGCGAGGCACGAGCGAGTTTCGCGATTTTGGCGTAGCGAGCCTTAGAAAAACAAGAAATTGTTCTCC
>WGBG01000084.1 GCA_015494395.1 Deltaproteobacteria bacterium | reverse complement strand
TTTCTAAGGCTCGCTACGCCAAAATCGCGAAACTCGCTCGTGCCTCGCTCAGACAGACGCGATTTTCTGGCTGCGCTTCCCCAAGAAAAACTACGAAATTCTTCAAAGTCACTCCAAAACAAGACCAATTATCACGCTGAATAGATACCAACAATTTAATGATTATCAAGCTGATTCAGAAGTGAAGAGCCAAGTTCCCTGGCACGTTTCTGTATCTCCTCAAGCTGCCTGTTGCTGTGGCCATAACGGGTATAAAATTTTTTAAGAATAGCTATGCGTCGAGGATTTTTGCCCATCAATGTTAGAAAAAGGCCTATGGTATTCCAGGGTTCAGGCACAGGGTGGTTGAAAATCCAGGGCTCCATTGGAGTGCCACCGCATTTTCTTATACGTTTGTTCAGATAACTCACGTGATATTTCCAGTACCGGCGGCATGAAACCACTGGAAGCACCTTCCTGCCAGGGAAGATTTTCATGCAGTAGCTGTCAAGAAATGAGAGGATGGGACCGCAGGGATTAAATGACCAGGTGGGGCCTGCAAGAATTATCAGGTCATATTCCTGGCTTGCAGCAGGAGAGAGGGCATTTACAGGCATCCTTTTTCTGAAAAAGGTGACCAGCATCATATAAACTGTCTGGAGAAAGGATTCAAAGGGAAACTTGATCTGTTTTTCAGTAACCAGTTTCTCTACTACAACCTCTACCCCTGATTCCTTGAGGCCTGCTTCAACTGCCCTTACCAGCTTGCGGGTCTGACGGCTGAGGGAGTAGAAGATAATCAGCACCCGGGGGGCATGTTTCTCCCATTGGGGAGATTTGGCATTGTTTTCAGTTCTGTTCATCTTTGTTTGTTTTTGCCATAAGGCCTAAGTTGTCAGTCGCTTTTATTGCAGCCCTGCGACTGAATTATGGCCAATGCAGCCCTCTTTACTTCCATGTCCGGATCATCAAGCAGAGTCAGGGCCTCTTCCTGAGACAGTGCCGAAAGTTCTCCGAGCCTCTCAATTGCAAGTGCCCTTACACTGGGATTGGGGTCTGAAAGAAACTCCCTGTAGATGGGGATGTTGTCTTTCTGTGCCTGAATCTGCCCAAGCACAATAAGGACATCCAGGCGAAGGTTTGAGTCACCCTCCTGAAGTTCTTTTCTGTAAAGGGCAGCAACCTCCTCCTCCCTGTCCTTGAATCTCCAAAGATTAAAAAGAATAGCCCTTTTTTGGTCTATTGAGGCGTGCCTGATCCTGTCTTCAAAAAGCGCCATTACGTGGCTGTCCTTAAGGTTGCACAGGGCATTTACTGCAACTTCCTGCACCTCTTCAGAGGCATCATAAATACATTCAATCAGTGGAAGTGCTGCAGCAGTGTTGCCCTCCCATCCAAGTGCCATGATTGCCCTGACCCTGAGATCAATATCCTGACTCTTAATATCATTCAGCAGCCTTTTCATAAGGCTCTGATTGTCTTCCAGGAATGGCGCAAGGACACAGAGGTGTATTGCTGCCTGATCCCGGAGTTCATCAGGCTCATCTTTGTCTTTCATTATTGCGTACAGTGGCTCACAGGCATGCTCTTTTGCAAAAGACCCCAGAAGAAGGATAATCTTTCGTCTAAACTCCAGGTCTGCCACCTTGAGTGCCCGTAATAAAACCGGCACTGCCTTGTCCTTTTCCGACAGCATCCTTCCAGGATCATCAATATATATTCTTGCCTGTTCCTGCAGGCGCTGTTTTGAATCAAAGGGGATAATTGATGACATCAGACTAATTGCCGGTAAAGTGGTCAGCCCCGAACATCAAATTCAAGTTTGAACTGCAGGTTCTTTTCATCAGACACAAGGTAAAGAGCCAGTGTGCCAACTTCAGTAATTTCTGCCTCAAGTCTGACTGGAATCAGGGTGCCGGGATCAAGACCCGGCGCATTCATCTCGGTGGATATGGTGGTGACCGGTTCTATGGTGTCCTGCCAATTGTCAATTATGTCCCCGATTTTATCTTCGGGACGAAGGGTGGATGCCATGAATTTGAACTCTACCGGCTGCCCAACTACAAGACCAAATGTCCTGTCAGGAAGCGATGCTGTTGTTCCCTCCTCCATGCCCTGGGGCACAACACATAACGCCCTTATCACAGGAGGCATTCCTGGAATGGCAAGCCTGCTGCCTTCAATGCCAATATAATATGACTGGGCAGTCCCGCCCTTGATCTTTACTCCGCCTGAACGGTTGAGATAGCCAAAGGCAACTGCTCCCTGTGACACGGCAAGGTCCAGGTCAGGGCCGGTAATCTCGCGAAACTCTGTATCAGTCCCTGATTGTTCAGTCCAGGATTTAAGATTATCAAAGACCCGTTTTCTTATAATGGCAGACTTGAAAACACCGCCGTTAAAAAGAACCGCGCTAAGGGGTGTCTCTTCCTGCTTACCTGCATGATTTCGTATGAACTGGGCAAGATATTTGGTGATGGCGCTGTCTGATGCATAGGGAAGCCCCATCTCCTGAAGGCCTATCCTGGCGCCCTGTGCAGGGGATGCTTCAAGGTCACAGGCTGGAAGAAAACCTTCCATCAGAAGGCTTTCTACCTGTCCTCGGGTAAGCTCAGAACGTATGGTTCCCCCTACAAGCCCTGATCCCCTGCCTGGTATGACCACAGGAACTGACTCAACAGAAGAATCAGAGAGTATCTTCTCCTTTGCAAGCCTTACATTATGCCACAAGGTCTCCATCTGGCTTGAATCAAGTTTTGTGCCTTTCTGTTCAATCTCCTGTGCAAGAACATACGCAAGGGCAAGGTCCATGTTGTCGCCGCCAAGTAGGATGTGGTCTCCAACTGCTACTCGTTCAAGACCCATTATTCCATCCTCATTGGTGACCCTGATGAGGCTGAAGTCGGTTGTACCACCGCCTACATCGCAGACCAATATAAGATCTCCCTCAGAAACCTGCTCCTTCCACTCATCTCCTGCAGCGTTGAGCCATGCGTAAAATGCAGCCTGGGGCTCCTCCAGAAGGGTAAGGTGTTCAAGCCCGGCAGAAGCTGCTGCCCTGACGGTAAGGTCACGTGCAACAGCGTCAAAGGAGGCAGGAATGGTAAGAATCACCTCCTGGTCTTCCAGGCGTTCACCTGTCTCCTTGCCTATGGTATTGTTCCAGGCAGCCTTAATGTGCCTCAAGAATGATGCAGATGCTGCAATTGGAGATATCTTTTCAACATCTTCTGCTGCATCAACAGGGAGGAGCGGGGCAGTCCTGTCAACTCCCTGGTGGCAAAGCCAGCTTTTCGCAGAGGCGATGAGCCTGCCCGGCACCTCTGCCCCCCTGGTCCGGGCATAGGAGCCGATAACCCGGTCTCCAAACGGATCCCAGGGCATTGTAAGCCCGCCGCCTTCCTTTTCTATTGTTGTCGGGATATAGATAAATGAGGGTAGAAGCTCCTTTTCCTCTATCTCTCCAGGGGCTGTAATCTGCGGGATGCGGAAAATGTTGACCGCTTCCTCCTCCCCGGTCTGCGTATCAATATAAGAAAGGACGCAGTTTGTAGTGCCAAGATCAATGCCGGCAATAAATCGTGTTTCTGCCATTATACCTCAACCTCTGCAGGGGCTATTACCTTTCTGTCAACATCACCTGTTCGTACAGGAAGCCTGATCTCGGTTGCCTGCCAGCCGCAATGCCTGAGGACTCCGTGAAATGGAGGATCCCCATGTACATTTCCGGTAAGCCTGATTTTTGCAGGATCAAAATCTTCGTCAACTTCAACATTTGATCCTTCCTGGGCATTCATAACCGGTGAGAGCCCAAGGGCATCTTTAAGCACAGTGCGGCACCCACGGTGTACTTCCCGTACTGCGGCGCCAATCTGCGCATCTTCATAAGGCTCAATGTCCTCCTGCAGGAAGTCAATCAGACGGCCCTCACGCTGAAGCAGGCTCAGGAACTGCACAACGGCAGTCTCCCTGATCTCTTCTTCATCCGGACCCTTTTCCTCAACAGCAGCAACCGGAATTGAGGGCTCTTCTGAAGGTGTTTCTTCTTCATCTTGTGTACCTTCTTCCTGGGAAGAAGGTTGTTCGGTTGCAGGACTATCTTCTTCACCCTGTACAGGTGCAAGCCCTGCGCTGGTCAGGTAGAATAAAAGCCATACAGCAGGTGGACCGTAGAGCAGTGCCTGCAGCAGCCACGGCTCACCTTTCTTTATCAAATGGTTGTGAAGGGCTGTTCCAAAGGCTGCATAAACTGCTGCAAAAAATATGAATGAAAGTATGAGAAGCCGTGCTCTGAAGAGTTTTTTTCTGACCTCAATGCTGTCCGGGCTTCCTGTTTCTATCCCGGAGGGTAGAATGGATATTCCCATTACATAGAACAGAAGCCATGCGGCAGGTGCGGCTCCAACCAGTATTTGCCCCTGCAGATTATGAAGAAGGGATCTGTCAAGCCACACTGCATAGCCGGCAAAGGCACCTAAAATGGCAAACGCACTGAAAGAGACTATGAAGAAACGAATTTTGAAATCTTTTGAGCTCATGGGTATATTCCGTTGTTGAGAAGTTGTAGAAAATGGCAGATGTTATTACTGAATAAGAATTATGTTAATCAATCAAAAGCAATGTCCTATAACATAAAAATCTGTCTTTATCCATAATTCTTATTTGTTTGCGGGTCAATACGATTACCATCTTTCAAGTATATGCCCCCTTTTGCAGGCAATGTGAGCATAATGCTCTATTTCGTTATAAAAAATACATAAGGGAGTTTTTTGATACATGGAGAGGATACCAGAGCCGGAAATTATGGACGATGAAGAACAGGCAAGGGCCTACTCGGAGGCAGATTTCGAAGCCCCCCATTCAATGTTTGTGCATCTGTTTACAGAACGTTTTGGAGATGAGATCAATGGCCATGTCCTTGACGCAGGCTGCGGGCCTGCGGATATATCTGTTCGGTTTGCCCTTGCCTGCAAGGGGTGTACTGTACACGGTGTGGATGCCTCAAAGCCAATGATAAGGTTAGGCAGGGAGCGTGTGCGCTCAAAGGGGCTTGAGGACAGAATACGTCTTTACCACGGATACCTTCCCGGAACAGCCATTGAGGCAGAAGAGATATCCGCCCTTATAGTAAACAGCCTCCTGCATCACCTTCCACAGGCTTCACAGATGTGGGACATTGTCAGGCATTACGCCCCTGGCACAGGGAGCTGCGCACTGTTTCTCATGGACCTGATACGTCCCGAATCGAAAACGCAAGCCAGGGAGATAGTAGAAAAATATTCCGGAAGTGAGCCGGAGGTCCTTAAAAAGGACTTTTATCACTCACTATGCGCTGCCTACAGGCCGGATGAGGTAAGGCAGCAGCTTTCAGATGCCGGCCTTGATTTTCTGAATGTTGAGGTGGTCAGTGACAGACATTTTGTGGTCCATGGCATGCTTTGAACACAGGGTATTTGTCACCGAGATTAAAATAAGTCGTATCTATTCAGTGTAGTGAATGGTCTTGTTTTGGAGTGACTCTGAAGAATTTCGTAGTTTTTCTTGGCTAAACGCAGCCAGAAAATCGCGTCTGTTTGAGCGAGGTACGAGCGAGTTTCGCGATTTTGGCGGAGTGAGCCTTAGAAAAACAAGAAATTATTCACCGGAACGGAACAATAAGACCATTTACGTACCTTGATTACCGTTAATAAGCTGGACAGTTACAATCAGTCAACCTCAATGTTCTCTGCAGGTGCTACCTGTTCCCTGATTTTAACAAGACCCTCGCCAAACAGGGTGGTCTTAAGCCAGTCCATTGCAAAGTTGAACAGGGCCACATCGTCTTTCTTGATGCTGTCAATAATCTCATCCTCTACTTCATAAATCTCAAGGAAGGGGCTGAACAGGACAAAACGCCTGAATGCATCAAGATCGTATGATGCCATGAAAAACATCTGTAAAGTTTTTTCATTTATGTTTGTGAGGAATGGCCCCATGGATTTGCGCTTAAGCACAATATCCACCCAGGGTGAATTCATCTCGTCATAAGGCTCCACGCCCTGGGACTCGCGCCACTGCCGGATTGTCATCTCATCACCAAGGTCATGTCCCTGGCAGATGGGCTCCTTGATCATTGCAAAGAATGTCTCGTTATTCTGGATATCCTTGTTATGATAAAGCCCGGAGGCGATAGGATAGTACCTGCACGCAACAGGGCGGTGTTCATAGATTGAACAGCCGTCATCCCCGAGAAACGGACATGAACTATCCTTCTCCTCAACCAGTTTTATAACAGGAACCGGAAGCTCGGTTGGAACAAGGGTGCCTGGAATGGTATATTCCCTGAGGAAATCATGGGAGAGCATGTTAAGGTGCTGCTTCATTCTGATGATGTCCGCAGGGGTGAGTATGATTTCATTTTTTTTGCAGCACCGGGTAAAGCAGACAAGCTCCTTGTCACAGGTAAAACAGAAGGTGCTGTCAAGCTCCAGTTGAATGGGCACTATTGGCTGATTTCCGGATGTAGTTTCCTGTTGCATGGTTCCTCTTTTTAATGTTGTTTATGCCTGAATTGATCGTTTCAAAATTTAGGGAAACTATTTTGATGATATCAAGCATCTGTTAGTCTTTGATTTTTAATTTCAAAACAACGGTAATATAAACAAATTCTGAAAGGATACAAGGGCAGATGAACAGTGCATCCACACCACCTGACAGCAAAGAGGCCAGGGTAGCCATAGTCACAGGGGCCATAAAGGGCATTGGGCTTTCAATAGCTGAAACACTTGCATCAAACGGAATACGCTGTTGTCTTACCTATTATGACTGGCTTGAAAGCCTCCCTGCCATGAATAAAGCCATGAAACATCATCGTACGGATTTTATTGCTGTAAACGTGGATCTTACAGATAATAACGGGGCAAAAAAGGTTGTTGATGCAGCGTTTGAGCGGTTCGGTCGCATTGACATCCTTATAAACAATATAGAGAGGGGAGGGTGGCCTGCAGTTCATGGCAGATATGTTCCAGAGCAGTGGGAACTTGAGTTTAATACCACAGTAACTGCAAAGTGGAACCTTTTCAAAAGGGCACTTCCTTATCTGAAAAAACAGCCTGGGGCATCAGTAGTAAATATCTCTTCAATAGCAGGTGTGGTTGGTAGGAGCGGGCCTGCCTCCCTGGTTTTTAATGACTGCTACAGTCTGTCAAACCGCGCTGTCTCCTCAATGACCGAGCAGTGGGCACGGGAGGCAGCACCTAAGGTGCGGGTAAATGAGCTTCAGCTTGGGCTTTTTCAAACAAGGCATGGCCCTGGCACCAGGGGCTGGAGTGTACTTACAGATGAAGAGAAAACTGCACTTATTGACCATACATTGTTAAGGCGTACCGGTACCTTGAGGGATGTTGCAAATGCTGTAAAATTCCTTGCACTTGAAGCAGAGTTTATGACCGGCTCAGTTATCAGGCTCGATGGCGGCTACTGTCTTGGTGGAGAAGATGTTTTGCCCATGCCTGAGGGGGTGGTTGAGCCTGGTGAATCTACGTTTGGGGGAAGTGGCAGATAGATGTACTGCCAATGCAGCATATGGGTGTCCTGTGAGCAGATGCCGTCAGACAAGGGATGAGGGCATGAATATCTTGGTGTATAGGTTAAGTGCATACCTGTCTGTCATTCCTGCAATAAAGTCACACACCATACGTTCGTAGGGCGTGTCCTTCTCTCTTAATTTTATCTTTTCCTCAAACAGCCTTGATTTCTCCCTGGCAAGGGCATCGGCATCTTTAATAAAGTACATGTAGAGGTCGTAAAGTATCTTTCTTGCCTTTTCAAACTCCTTGTGTACCTGGGGTGCCCTGTAAACATTATTATAGAGAAACTTGCGGAGCTTCATCATTGTCTCAAGCATAAGGGGGCTTATATCAAGGTCTATTTTATCCCGGCCATTGTTTTTAAGACTCTGGCTGATCACATCCTTAATCATGTTTGAGATACGGCTTCCATGGGTGTCGCCTAGGACCTCTGTACATTCTTCTGGAACTTCCTCTGGAGAGATGACCTTGCTCCTTATTGCATCATCCAGGTCATGGCTGAGATATGCGATCACATCGGCAATCCTTACAATGCGGCCTTCAAGGGTGTGGGCACTCTGTCCGGGCCTCTTTGGGATTATGTCACCGAACCCCTTGGAGTGCTTCAGGATTCCGTCCCGTACTTCCCAAGTAAGATTTAACCCCTTACCGGCATTTTCAAGCAGATCAACCACCCTGAGACTCTGGCGGCAATGTGAAAATCCCCCAGGAACTATTTCATTCAGAATGGTCTCACCTGCATGGCCAAAAGGGGTGTGGCCAAGATCGTGTCCCAGTGCTACGGCCTCCGTTAAGTCTTCATTAAGCCGCAGTGCACGTGCAATGGTCCTGGCTATTTCAGCAACCTCAAGGGTGTGGGTAAGGCGTGTCCGGTAGTGGTCTCCCATTGGCGAGAGGAACACCTGGGTTTTGTGTTTAAGGCGCCTGAAGGATTTGGAATATACGATTCGGTCTCTGTCACGTTGGAAGGGCGTTCGTATTGTGCAGGGTGAAACCGGGTATTTTCGGCCCCTGGTTTCTGAGCTGAGGCATGCCTCTTTTCTGAGATGGGTTCGTTCCCATTCCTGAATCTCTTCTCTGATAGAGGCAATATATGCTGCTGGATTGTTACTGACCGGTTTCTCGTACATGTTTATTGTTTATAATGTTAAGATTGAAAATGGGCAAGTTTTCAGATGAATTGTGCGTGAAATCAACATGCTGATTGTGACAAAAAAGAAAATTCAGAGAATATGAAAAAATCATGTTGCAATTCTCAGGTGCCATTGCTATATAGTTATTGCTTCAAACGCCACAGTTATTGACAAATCTGGTAAATACAGCAATATAACCTAACCCTGAATTGAGCGTTTCAAAAGTTTGAAGAAATGATTTTATACGATATTAAAAGTAGTTACATGTATCGTACTCTTCAACTTGTGAAACCCTTCGGGATTCCCGGATTCACTGCATCTCCTTTGTCAGAGGAATTTCCATATAGCTGACTATTATGGAAATTCCTCTTTCGCGGATCTGCAGCAAATCCGACAATCGCTCAATCCAGGCTAAGGTTAGGCGGCCAGCTAATCTTTCAGCGGAGGGATGGCCGAGTGGTTTAAGGCGGCGGTCTTGAAAACCGTTGAGCGAAAGCTCCGTGGGTTCGAATCCTACTCCCTCCGCCATTTTTTTAGTCCATGCCGGATTGATAATTCTTTTGTTTTAGCTTGGTTTTTCAAATTAACAGCCCGAGTTTGTTCGACAATTTTATAAAATTATATATTGCGGAGAGGTGACCGAGAGGCTGAAGGTGCTCGCCTGCTAAGTGAGTGTATGCCGAAAGGTGTACCGTGGGTTCGAATCCCACCCTCTCCGCCACTAATATGTTGTGGGCATCTATTCAGTTTGGTAAATGCCCTTGTTTTGGAGTTACTTTGAACAATTTCGTAGTTTTTCTTGGCGAAGCGGAGCCACAAAAATCGCGTCTGTCTGAGCGAGGGACGAGCGAGTTTCGCGATTTTGGCGTAGCAAGCCTTAGAAAAACAAGAAATTGTTCACCGGAATGGAAAAACAAGACCATTTACCAACCTTTATATAAGTACGCTGAACAGTTACGGTTGTGGCAGATTTTCAGCACAGAAGTTTAATGTTTGAATTGGCTGGCACCATTTTCCAGCCGATTTCAGATGGGCTTTAGCAGGTTTCTATTTTCAGGTAGTTTCAATTTTGGAATAAATAAAAAAATTGTTTTTTACATCAAAAAATACATGGTTCCTGCATTTTCCCTGAGTCTCCGCTCCTCGAACTACCACCTTCAGGTTCCTGTATCTACATTTCCCGTTCTGATCCCCCTGCCAGTTATTTACTAATTTTTTTATAGGTGAAGGAGAATTTCATAAAAATGTCCAGCTATCTCTTTACTTCAGAGTCCGTTTCAGAAGGTCATCCAGACAAGATGGCTGATCAGATTTCTGATGCAGTTCTTGATGCAATCCTTGAAAAGGATCCAAACCCGGAAAATGCCAGGGTGGCATGTGAGACCATGATCAAGACCGGAGCTGCAATAGTGTCCGGTGAGATAACCACAGAGGCTTGGGTGGATCTTGACCAGCTTGTAAGGGAAGTGATCTGTGATATTGGATATACCAGTTCCAGGGTTGGGTTTGACGGCTCAACCTGTGCTGTCATGTCTCTGATCGGTAAGCAGTCTGGTGATATTGCCCAGGGTGTTGACCGTCAATCCAAGGAAGAGCAGGGTGCTGGAGACCAGGGCATGATGTTTGGCTATGCCACAAACGAGACAGATGTCCTGATGCCTGCCCCCATCACCTATGCCCACCTGCTTGTACAGCGTCAGAGTGAGATGAGGCGAAGCAACGTGCTTCCGTGGCTTCGTCCCGATGCCAAAAGCCAGGTGACACTTCGGTATGAAGATGGACGGGTGGTCGCAATTGACGCCATTGTGCTTTCAACCCAGCACGATCCTGATATTGAGTATAATAAGCTTAAAGAGGCGGTGATGGAGAACATCATCAAGCCTGTACTGCCTGAAAAATGGATGCACAAGGATACCAAGATCCATATCAATCCTACAGGAAGTTTTGTTATAGGCGGCCCTGTTGGGGATTGCGGCCTTACCGGAAGGAAAATTATCGTGGATACCTATGGTGGGGCAGCCAGGCATGGAGGCGGTGCCTTCTCAGGAAAGGACCCGTCAAAGGTTGATCGTTCTGCAGCTTATGCAGGTCGCTATGTCGCCAAGAATATAGTTGCTGCAGGCTTGGCAGACCGTTGTGAGATCCAGGTCTCCTATGCCATAGGTGTCGCAGAGCCCACCTCCATCTCGGTTGAGACATTTGGTACCGGAAAGATTGATGACGCACGGATCGTTGAACTTGTCAGAAGGCATTTTGATCTCCGTCCTTACGGCATAATAACAATGCTTGACCTCATTCGTCCCATCTACAGAAAGACGGCAGCCTATGGCCATTTCGGTCGGGAAGATGAGGACTTTACATGGGAACGCACAGACAAGGCAGAAGAACTTAAAGAAGATGCAGGATTATAGAATCAGGAGAGTAAGATGGCAGATTACAAGGTAGCAGACATAAGTCTTGCGGACTGGGGCCGCAAGGAGATAGAGATTGCCCAGACAGAGATGCCTGGCCTCATGGCCCTCAGGGAGGAGTACGAGGACAAAAAGCCACTTAATGGCGCCCGTATAGCCGGTTGTCTTCACATGACAATTCAGACTGCCATGCTCATGGAGACCCTTGTGGAGCTTGGTGCAGAGCTGCGCTGGTCATCCTGTAATATTTTTTCTACGCAGGATCATGCAGCCGCTGCAATGGCTGCAGCCGGAATCCCTGTTTTTGCATGGAAGGGAGAGACAGAGGAGGAGTTCTGGTGGTGCATTGACCAGACAATCAACGGTCCTGATGGCTGGCATCCAAACATGATACTTGATGATGGCGGAGACCTGACCCAGGTTATGCATGAGAAGTACCCGGAGCTTATGAAAGATGTCCGTGGGATTTCAGAAGAGACTACCACTGGTGTGCTTCGCCTTAACGAGATGGCAAGGGACGGAAAACTTCTTGCCCCTGCGTTTAATGTCAACGACTCTGTTACCAAATCCAAGTTTGATAATCTTTACGGCTGCCGCGAATCCCTTATTGACGGTATTAAGAGGGCAACTGATGTTATGATTGCCGGCAAAATCGCCGTGGTTGTTGGTTACGGTGATGTTGGCAAGGGCTGTGCCCAGGCACTTCGCGGCATGGGGGCCACGGTCTTGGTTATCGAGATAGATCCCATCTGTGCACTTCAGGCTGCAATGGAGGGATACCGTGTGGTGACCATGGAGGAGGCAGCACCAGTAGGTGATATTTTCGTAACTGCCACAGGCAATGTAAAGGTCATTACACGGGCTCACATGGACCAGATGAAGCACGAGGCAATCGTGTGCAACATTGGCCATTTTGATTCAGAGATTGACATTGCCGGAATTCGTGATCTTCCATGGGAAAATATCAAACCACAGGTTGATCACGTTATCTTTCCTGATGGCAAGAAACTTATTGTGCTTGCAGAGGGGCGTCTTGTAAATCTTGGATGTGCAACAGGTCACCCAAGTTTTGTAATGAGCAACTCATTTACAAACCAGGTGCTTGCACAGATAGAACTGTGGAATAATCACGAAAAATATGAGAACAAGGTCTATTTCCTGCCAAAGAAGCTGGATGAGATGGTTGCAAGGCTGCATCTCAAGAAGATAGGCGCTCACCTCTCAGAACTGACCCAGGAGCAGGCTGACTACATTGGCGTTCCTGTTGAAGGACCTTATAAGCCTGACTATTACCGATATTAATTCCAGATTTAAAAATTGCGTTCATACACCCGTTTCCGGGCTTTGCTTGGGAAACGGGTTTTTTTATAGGATCGGAAGCAGATCAAACACCTTTTCCACAGCCTCTTGAGGCGTGGTGACATAGTGGATTTCTTCAAGCCCAGGCCATGTATCAAGCCCTACAACCGGCTTCCACATCTTCAGCGCAAGTGCAATTTCAGAAAGAGTGCCGTATGAGCCGCCGATTGAGATTATTCCCTCGCATGACCTTACCAGTATAACATTTCTTGCGTGGCTCATTCCGGTTACAACCGGAATGGAGATATACTGGTTGGCATCCGATGCCTTGACTCCAGGAAGCACACCAACAGTAACGCCGCCAGCTTCGAATGCACCTTTTGCAGCAGCCTCCATCACACCGCCAAGGCCACCACAGTAAAGCAGGGCGTCACGTTCTGCCAAAAGCCTTCCTACCTGTTCAGCCTTCTGCTTTATCGCATCATTACAGAGCCCTGCACCAATTATTCCAATACGTCTTTTTACAGCAGCCATTTAATTATTATGAATCCTCCTATAAGCAGGATAGTGAATATTATTGTGAAGAGGTTGAAATATTTTTCAAGGAAATAACGCACCTGCGGGCCAAATATGCGTATGAAACCGGCTACCAGAAAGAATCTTCCAGCCCTTGATACAACACTTGCTGCAACAAACGTAAGGAAATTGATACGAAATGCCCCGGCGGTAATTGTAAAGAGTTTGTAGGGCAGGGGGGTAAAGCCGCCTATGGCAACTGCCCATGCGTCATACTCCTGATAGAGCCTCTGTACCTCTCCATATTTTGACTCAAGATGGTAGAAGTCCAGTATCCTGTCTCCAATTATTTCCATGAAATTCAGTCCCAGGAGATAACCTGCAACACCTCCGGCAACAGAGCCGCATAGCGCAATGGCTGCCCATTTGAATGATTTTTGGGGCGCAGCAATTGCCAGGGTAATCAGCAGAACATCTGGTGGAACAGGAAAAAAGGAAGACTCGGCAAAGGCAAGCAGGAACAGGGCAAGCGCTGCGTTTGGATGCTGAGCCCAGGAGATTACCCAGTCATACAGGCGTCTTACAGGGTTGCTGCTCGGCGCCGGATTTGAGCCTGTTTCAGAGGCATCACTGTTCAACTTTTCCATCCATGTTCTCCGATAAGTTTGACAAAACGAACGCCACCAAGCTCCTGTACAGTTGTCTCTCCGTCCTGTTTCACCAGGCGAGTAAGGGTTTGAGAAAATTCATCACCTACCGGTATGACCAGAACACCAGGGTCTGCAAGCTGTTCAACAAGCGGAGGTGCAATGGCTGGGGCAGCAGCCGTTACGATAATTGCATCAAAGGGGGCCTCTGCCTTCCAGCCCCAGGTGCCGTCATCAAGTTTGCAAAGTATGTTTTTGTAGCCAAGCTGGTCAAACAGTCTCCGAGCCCGCGCCAGAAGTGCACTCTTCCGCTCAACGCTGTAAACCCGTGAGGCTATCTCTGCCAGCACTGCTGCCTGATAACCGGAACCTGTCCCTATCTCCAAAACCCTCTCATGACCCTTTAGGCCAAGTGCCTGGGTCATGAGGGCTACAATGTATGGCTGGGAGATGGTCTGACCCTCAGCGATTGGAAGCGGATGGTCACTGTATGCCTGATTCTTAAGCGCCTCATCCACAAACAGATGCCGGGGCACCCTGTTCATAGCCTCAAGCACCTTTTTGTCATGGATTCCCCTGGGGATGAGCTGGGTTTCAACCATCCGCTGCCGGGAAATCCGGTATGTGTCAGCGGACTGTCTAAAGTTTATTGACATAATAAATCCATTTCTTAACCTTTGAGTCATGAAATGTGATCATCAGTGTCTCTATTTCCCTTCCGCCTCCAATAAATGGTAATTTGTCCCAGAAATGGGTTATGTCATTATAGTAAAACCACTCCTCGTCACCTTCCTGGTTGACTGTAACCGCATCAGGTATTCCCACCAGTTTTTTTACCTCATCCCTGCTCATATCCTTCTTTATCAATGAGGCATCAACAGGAAAATATTTTTGTGGGGTGGAACATGATGAAAGTTGGAAGCACAAAGTGCCGATAAGAATCAAGAGTACCAGTTTAATTGTGGTCAGTTTCATATTTGGTCCGTTTCAAGGTGCAATATGATGTGCCTCAAGGCAATAATTGTGTTGTCATAAAGTACAGATATACGCAGGTGAGAATATACCAGATGACCACTGATTTCAATTTGTAAGTGTGAAGTATTAGTAACTGTTCAGCGTAATTATGTTAATGAAGGTTGGTAAATGGTCTTGTTTTTCCGTTCCGGTGAACAATTTCTTGTTTTTCTAAGGCTCGCTTCGCCAAAATCGCGAAATTCGCTCGTCCCTCTCTCAAACAGAAGCGATTTTTATGGCTGCGCTTCGCCAAGAAAAACTACGAAATTCTTCAAAGTCACTCCAAAAAAAGACCATTTACCACACCGAATAGATACAAGTATTTGATATTAAAAAAAACAGCTACCAAGGAGAAAAACAATGCGTTGTCCAAAATGCGGGTACATGACCTTTGATTATGTGAAACAATGCGATAAGTGTGGCAGGGATCTTAGCGCTGAGGCAGAAATGCTTGGGCTGATAGTGGCAGATGCGTTGGATTTTAACTGGTTCGGTTCTGAGGATTATGCAGGTGCTGAACCACAGGTTTTGGAGCCTGAGGCAACCCTGCAGGAAGATGTTCCGCCTCCACTGGACCTTGAAAACATAGACGTGTCTGACCTTATCTCAGATGAAATTGAACCGGAGTCCCTGGAGGAGATAGAAGAGCTGGAGGAATTTTCCCTGTCTGAGGAAGATCTGGTTGAAACAGCAGTGGTAGAGGATAAGGAGTTTCAGGAGGCGCTTGAAGAGGTTATAACTGAGTAGATGTTTTTGCGGCCAGGTTTCTGCTACGTTCCAGTAATGTTTGCCATGAATTTTATCATGGCTTATATTGTTCGTCTAAGTAATGATAGCCTGTAAGCACGTACAGCAACTACTCATATCTTCCCCTGCTTATGGGGAACAAGAGATTCCAATGAACACATAGCAGAAAACCAGATGAATAACACCCGAAAGACAGCCGTCTGCCTTGTAAGCGGCGGGCTTGACAGTTGTGTCACTGCTGCCATAGCTGCGCAGGAATATAACCTTGCATTTTTGCACGTGAATTATGGACAGCGTACAGAAGACAGGGAACTTGAGGCTTTTAACAGCATTGCCGATTTTTATGATGTAAGAGAACGGCTTGTAACTGACATTAAATATCTCAAGCAGATAGGTGGCTCCGCCCTCACTGACGATTCCCTTGATGTCCCGGAAAATTCTCTTGGCAACCCCGGCATACCTGTAACATATGTCCCGTTCAGAAACACCCATATCATTGCCATTGCTGTCTCATGGGCAGAGGTTATCGGTGCAGAAAAGATATTTATAGGTGCCACCGAGGTTGACAGTTCAGGCTATCCTGATTGCAGGCGCACCTATTATGAGGCGTACAACAGGCTCATCAGGGAGGGGACGAGACCTGAAACACATATAGAGATTGTCACCCCGTTGATAGACATGGGCAAGGCTGAGGTTGTAAAAAGGGGTGTTGAGTTGAATGCCCCGCTTGAGCTGACCTGGTCGTGCTACAAGTCAGAAGATAAGGCCTGCGGCAGATGTGAGTCGTGTCTTTTGCGGCTTAAAGGCTTTGGAGAGGCAGGCGTCGCAGACCCGATACCATACCAGCCTGAGCACAGAACCAGTCAGTAACATTCCAACAGTCCATCAGGAATCATCTTCCCTTTCAACGGGCATGGTAACGGTAAATGTAATTTCATTCCCGCGCTGTGCAAATGAAAGCACCCCTCCCATGTTTTTAATAAGGCGGTAGGAGAGGGGAAGCCCCATAAGATGGCCTTCCTCTCCAAAGGGAAGGAAGATCTGTTCAGGATCCTTCCTGTTGGGGTGAAGAATACTGCTTTTAATATCCACATTTATACTAAGTTCTGTCTGGTAAGATTTGATAAAGATGCGTTTGTCTTTTCCAATCCCTGAGGCCGCATTATGGATGAGGTTCATAAATACCTGGGTGAGTATGTCCTTGTCCATGTAAACAGGCTTTATATATGGGGAAAGATCAAATTCCACCGTAATGCCGTTTTGTTTCAGGTCGTCATCGATAATTTCGTACGCCTGCATTATGATTGAATTAACAAAACACTCCCCAGGGCTTACCTCAATTGGCTCAAGATAGTCCTTTATCCTGTTCACCAGGTTTTCAAGGCGCTGACACTCCCTCAAAATGATGTCAGGTTCAGAAAGCTCAGGATGTTTGCCCTTTAGCCTTCTGGCAAATCCTCCAATGGACATAAGTGGGTTTCTCACCTCATGGGCCACTTCAGATGTAACAGAGCCTAAAAGTTCCAGTCTTTCCTTCTGCACCATTGCCTTTTCCAGCATCACCCTGTCTGTAATATCCACGGCTACTGCTTCAATAATCGGCTTTTCCATTTGGTTCGGGTCCGCATCCTCCCGGGGAATGGTCTTTAACAGGACATGGATTGTATATCCCCTGGCATGAAGCATGCGGCACTCCATTGAGTGCGGCCTGTCATAGACCCTGCACGATTTAAGGAGCATCTTTTTTACCTGCTTGATGTCATCAGGATGAATCCTCTTCAGGAACCATCCACTCTTTTTAAGTGCCTCATCCGGGGATATGTCAAGCAGCCTCTTGCATGCGTTATTTACAAACTTAAGCTCAAGATCCTGGTCAAGAATCAAGATGAGCACAGGGATATTCTGAACCAGGTGATAGTAGCGCTGTTGTGCCTCTCTGACCTTTTTCCTAAGTCTTGTGCGATCTTCGTGGCGTTTCAGGCATATTTCAAATTCCCCAAGGTTAAAGGGCTTTCTAAGATAATCACAGGCTCCTATCTTGAGTGCTTCGATGGCATTATCAAAGGTGCCGAAACCGGTTATGAAGACAACCTCCATTTCAGGCTTTTCTGTAAGCATTTTACGGCCAAGCTCAAGGCCGTCCATATCCGGCATGTTAATGTCAAGGAATGCAAGATCAGGATGTTCCCTTTTGAACATCTCCAGGGCTTCATGGGGATGGATGGCTGTCAAAGGTTCATAACCCCTCTGAGTCAGGAGCTCTTTTAGTAAGAGGCCCATGCTGGGATCATCATCCACTATGAGAACTTTTTCTCTTTCAGACTGTGCGTTTTGTATGGTAAGGCTGGAAGTTATCACCATTTTTTTCGCATGAGCAGGATCTGGTAAGCGTTAATAAAGGCAACAAAGGTCTCGTGATCTCCCCCCTTGTCCGGATGGAGTTCCTGTGCCTTTTTCCTGAAATATCGTGTAAACTCGTGCTGATCCATTTCCTGGAATTGAGCCTCTGTAAGTCCCATTGCCTGCATGTGGTCCGAGGATTGCGGCGGGGCGGGCGGGGTCCATTCCCTGCTGGTCTGATCAGTTCTTCCGCGCTGCTTCCAGTTGCCCCTGTTGCTGAAATATGTATCAAAGAACATGAACAGGTATTTTCTCAAATAGGGATGCAGGCAGGCACTGTCTTTGTCTTTCACCTCTTGTCCAAGCAGGGCACTGTCACAGTTGAGCCTGCATATTTCCTCCATGAAATACTTGTCAATCAGTTCAATGTCCTGGGCATCAGGGACAAAGCGCGTAAGCTTTGGGGCAAAGCCTGAAGCCACATCAAAAATTGCATAAAGGTAACCCCTCATCTCCCAGGGTCTCAGTTCCAATTCCATGAACGCTATCCGGTTCTCGATTTCGTCCCTGCACTTGCCAACGAGTATCTCATAAATGGGAAGGGGTGTTTCTACCGCATCACCCATGTCTATCTGTACAAATTTTAGATAATAGAGCCTGCGTCTGTCAAAAATATGCGTCTGATTAAACAGGTCATGTGCCATGCGGCGTTTACGCCTTAGGCGTTTACCTGAATGTCTGACCCTCCTTCCGCAAAAACTCTCTATAGTTGCCTTGACCTCAACATCTACAAAGGGCCAGAACAGTTCTTCAAGCTCGTCATATTCATATTTTACTTCATGCCGGGACAGGGCATCCTCCACCTCTGAAGAGATAAAAAAGATCCTGTCATCAATGTACTGCAGGAACTGTGCAGGATCACGTCCAAGATCAAAGAGCTGGCGCGGTACCAGATTGCCGCTGCTGTCCTCTACTGTTTCCCTGATAAAGAATCTGAGCTCGCCCTTATCATTATACTCCTGTGCCAGGTACATAATTACTCCTTGATTAAGCGGCTTTCATAAGCGCTCCAAGCTCCTTCCAGCCCTTGACCCGCCACAGCCTGTCAGGATCGTTGCGGTTCCACGGCTGGTCAAACACTATGGCATTTATCCCTGCCTGGTGGATTTCAAGACAGGTGGCAAGATGATCTTCCACAAAATATTTTATTCCGAGTTTCTTAAGGACTGATACCTTGGCAGAGTGCTCTCCCGTGGCAATAACATTGATTCTTTCAGGATTGACTTCGCTCAGAGTCTGTTCCAGCCACCTGCATATTGGCTCCCGCACCGGCCTTGCGGTAACAAAAACAAGGGTGTGCCTTTGGCCCAAAGCCGTTAAAGTCTCTACAGCTCCAGGGTTTGGTTCAAGGCCGGTTCCAAAAGGGTCTGTGAGGATTTTGGCAATTATCTGCTCTATTATCTCATCAGGTATGGGGAGACATTCTTCAAGCCAGTAGGAGGTAATCTGCTCCTTTACTATATTATGGATTCCATAGTCCTGTTTGGCAATGTTGACAAAGGATGCCATTGTATCAGCAACCACACCGTCAATATCAAAACCTGTTTCTGCCGGGTTTATTTCAAGTTTTTTCATTTTTTTGTTTATCGGTATCTGCTCACAGGATACCGCATCGGCTGCGTTGGCGGGGACTCGAAGTACAGGGAGTACGCCTTCGCCCCCTCCGCCTTGCATCTGCAGAACCCTGTGAGCAGATACGTTGCGTGCAAAGTGTATTTCCGTTACGAGAATTCATCCTGGAGGGGGCAGTGGTTATGTTTATGGTTTAGGTATAGCAATTTTAATGTTTGCCGCATATCCGGCATAGAGGGTAGATTACCTCTTCTTGTATTCACCTTCAGCCCGTGATAAGAGATAAGGCAATAGTTATTCCTAGGCCTTATTTAATTTTTTTTCAGGCCTGCACAACAATATACAGGATACAGGGCTTATCACTATTTTACATAGCCCTTACCTAGATTGAGCGTTTCAAAATCTGCAAAAATGTTTTTTTAACGAAATTAAAAGGAGTTATATCGATTATAGCTTTCCAGCTTTGAAACCCTTCGGGATTGCCGTATTTACTGCATCTCCTTTGTCATAGGAATCCCCATATAGCCGACTATTATTGGAATTCCTCTTTCGCGGATCTGCAGCAAATCCGACAATCGCTCAATCTAGGCCTTAATAATATGACGAGGCAATTATGAAGGATAAAACAGTTAGAGATATCATGACCACATCAGTTATAACAGTAACTCCTGATACAAGCATCAAGGAGTTTGTAAAACTCCTTGAGCGCAACCGTATAAATGGAACCCCTGTAGTGGATGAAAATTCAAGGCTTGTGGGCATCGTGACTGAGGCAGATGTTGTGGACCAGAGCCGCAAAATTCACATTCCCTCCTTCTTTAACTTCATGGACAGCGTGATATTCCTTGAAGACCCCTCAATTCTTGAAAAGGAAATCAAGAAGATGACCGGCACAAAGGTCAGGGATATAATGACAGAAGATGTAAAGACCGTTACTCCAGATACGCCGGTACAGGAAGTGGCTACCTTGATGGCAGATAAACATTTTAATACCATTCCGGTGGTAGATGGAGACAGGCTGGTTGGAATTGTTGGCAGGTGGGATGTAGTAAAACTGGTTTCCTGAAATCAAGGTTTTAATATTTTTGGAGTCACAAATGTATAAAAAGATGATTGTTCTCCGGTTTCCTCCTGAAATTACGGACCAACCACTGGTCTGCAGCCTCAGCAGGGAACACGATCTATGTTTTAATATTCTCAAAGCCAAGATTCTTCCCGGTCAGGAGGGGATCATGGTCCTGGAGGTGTCTGGCATAAAAAAGAATGTCACAGCCGGGCTAAGATACCTTAGGGAACATGGTGTCAAGGTAAAATCCGTATCCCAGGAGGTACGGCGCAAGGATGATATATGCTTCCAGTGCGGGGCATGTACGGCAATTTGCCCCACAAATGCACTCTACCTTGACCAGGAGACCTTTGAGGTGAAATTTGAACCTGAGCTCTGCAAGGGATGTGAATTCTGCATTGCAATCTGTCCAGTTCGGGCTATGGAGCTAAGATTTTCTCACGAAAAGGTCCTGGTCTGAAGGACCTGGGCATTACAAGGCGTGAATAATAATGGCTATGGGCAGCAGGCGTGCTGATAACTCAGTTCTTGTGCTGATAAGCGGTGGCGTTGACAGTGCGGTTGCTGTGATGTCTTTGCTTGAGCAGGGATATCATGTTGAGACGTTATTCTTGAAGCTTTTTGACAGTGCAGAGTCAGATGCCTCCTGCAGTGCTGCAAGGAGGCTGTCCGGCAAGTTTGGTGTGCCTTTTCATGAACTTGATTATTCCGTCAGGTTCAAGAGAGAAATCATAGACTACTTTATAAAATCTTATGAAAAAGGGCTAACTCCCAATCCCTGTGTCAGGTGCAATCCTGCCATAAAGATCGCTGCCGGCATTGAGCTTATTAAAAAAACAGGGATTTCCAGGCTTGCAACAGGCCACTACTGCCGCATTGAGACTCAGGAGCAGGAAACAATGCTCTGCAGGGGCCTGGACACAGGAAAGGATCAGTCATATTTTCTTCATGGGGTCAGTAAGGAACTTCTGCCACGGCTCCTCTTTCCTCTTGGAACAATGTCAAAGAGTGTTGTGAGGAAAAGGGCGGCCTCGGCAGGCATCCGGAACCTGGTTCAGAAAGAGAGCCAGGATGTCTGTTTTCTCCAGGGTGATTACAGGCAGTTTCTTGAAAAGCAGGGAGTCTCTTTTTCAGGGTCAGGGCCAATGGTTGATATATCAGGCAATACTGTTGGCTCCCACAGGGGGCTTCATAACTACACCGTTGGACAAAGAAGGGGCCTGGGGCTTCCAGGACCTGAACCTTCTTATGTAATTCAGCTTGATATGGAAAACAACCGGCTGGTGGTAGGCCCTGAATCATGTCTTTACAGCAGCTCCGCCTGTTTGAAACGTGTAAACTGGCTGGTTTTGCCGGAATATATAGACTCTTGCTCTGCAGAATATGGAATGCTTACCTTTAACTGTGATGTAAAGATTCGTTACAGGCACAGGGCTGTCCCTGCAGAGGTCACTGTTTCCGGCTCTGATGTCAGGGTGAATTTTCATGAACCGCAGAGAGCTGTTACCCCTGGGCAATTTGCAGTTTTTTACCAGGGGGATGTGGTGATTGGCGGTGGTGAAATATGCGCATAGCCATCTATACGCTGGGGTGCAAGGTCAATCAGTTCGAGTCGCAGGCAATTGCTGAACAGTTTGCTGAAAGTGGCCATGAAGTGGTGCCCTGGAGGGAGCCTGCAGATATCTATGTTGTAAACACATGCGCGGTAACAGCAAGGGCTGCATCCCAGAGCCGTCAGATGATACGGCGTTTCAGACGGGAATTTCCTGGATCAAAAATTGTTGCCACCGGCTGCCATGTACAGACAGACGCTGCCGCAATAATGAAGGCTGCCCAGGGCCGTATCTGCCTGGCAGGTAATGACCAGAAACATCGACTGGTAGAAATTGCCCTTGAGGGAGATGATTGCCTGCAGATGTATGTAGGCGACATATTCCAGGTAAGGCAGATAACCCCGTTCATGATACACTCTCCGGAAGAACGTACCCGTGCATACGTCAGAATCCAGGACGGATGCGAATCTTTCTGCGCATACTGTATTGTACCCTTTGCACGGGGACGCAGCCGGAGCATGCCGCCGGAACAGGTGGATGAACAGGTGGCAAGGCTAAGCTCGGAAGGGATCAGAGAGATAGTTATAACCGGTATTCATGTTGGGCTTTACGGCACCGACCTTTCTGAGGAGATTACCCTGGCCTCAGTCATGAAATCGCTTTGCAGCGGTTATCCTCATATCAGGTTTCGCTTGAGCTCCATTGACCCCTCAGAGATATCTGATGATTTGATTGAACTGGCATTAAATGCCGAAAACTTCTGTCCCCATTGGCATCTTCCCCTTCAAAGCGGTTCTGACCTCATATTACAGGCTATGAACAGGCGGTATAATTCAAGCGATTTCAGGTCAGTTGTTGAAAGGCTTTACTCTTTTATGCCGGATGCAGCTTTCGGCTTTGATGTAATGACTGGGTTTCCCGGTGAGACAGATGACGAATTTATGGAGACAGTCCGTCTGCTTGAGTCGCTCCCTTTAACTTACCTGCATGTATTTCCCTATTCTCCCAGGCCGGATACTGTTGCTGCCGCAATGAAAGGCCATGTATCAAAAAGAAAGAAACAGGCAAGGGCAGCAGTGTTAAGGAAACTTGGCTCAAGAAAAAAAGCCAAATTCTATAAAAAGAATCTGGGGACAGAGCATAATCTTCTGATTGAGCGCAGGGATGAAAAAAACGGTCTGTGGCACGGCATGACAGAAAACTATATCAGCACATTTCTGAAAGGATCTGAAAAGCTGGAGAATTTGCAGAATCATCTTTTAAGGGTACTAATCAAGGAAGTTGATGACAGGGTCGCCTTTGCTGAGGCCGTCTGAATAATTTCACCACAAACAACGTGCTGGTTTGACAGGCTTATTCCTTAAAGCCAGCCAGAGGAAACCGAGCCATGTCCGAAGAAGTTCTTGAAAAGTCAACTGCATTGAAGGCAAATCTTGAGGAAACAGCAGTTGGTCCCATTGAACATGATCCAAAATTTAATGTCATTAAAGAGGCTGTTGCAGAATACCAGGGAATAAGCAGCCAGCTTAATCAGCTTCTCTTTGAGCTTCACCATCCATACCGCAACTGGGACCTTGTTATCGGAGAGCTCAGATCATTTTCTTTGAAAAATCTTTCCACCTACAGCAGACATCCTGATGGCGTAAAGGTCATTGCCGTACTGCTTGAGACATTCCTTGACCTTGTATATGACGCCCCGCGCCAGAGCCAGAAAATTGCAGCAGCAGATGCACTGCTTGCCTATATGGAAAAGCTTGTCCAGTCACTGAATGAAGAACTTCTGAAACAGGCTGCCCCGGTAATTGGTAAAATTCTGAAGGGACTTGGTGGTGTTGACGAATCAATTCTTTCTGCTCTTGCAAACAGTTTTCATCCCCTTGCAAGGATTGCAAGACGCCTGGTCAGCCGCCTTGAATATGATGATTCATATCCTGAGCTCTGGGAATATCTGTGCAGGGTTCTTATAAATGTTCGAAGGGCATCATATAAATACTGGCTCAGCATGGAAGGGCCGGTTCAGTGGCTTCGCAGGGTTGTAAAGCAGTACTCCATTGATGCTGATCCAAAGGAACTTAAAGCCCTTGAGGAGGTGCTTGGTGCCGTATCAAGACCTACTATAAAAAAGTGGCTTAACACACTTGAAACACTTGAAAATGGAAACCTTGACAGGGACAGGGTTACCCAGATTGCAGATCTGCCAGGTCATCTTGATATAGTCAGGAAGTACAAGGAGATTTCTCAGAAACTCACACAGTTTTCCTGTTCTCTCCCCTCCGAGCAGGGACATGTTGGAAGTGCCGAGCAGGAGGTGGGCATTCACCTGCTGTTTCTGTTTCACATGGTTGAAATGGAGGGTTTAAATAAAATTCATGAAGAGATCCTCAGACAGATAAACAGAAACCTGGTCTGTTATATCCGAACCGCAGATGTAGGGCAGTTGCGTGAGGTGCTTCCCAGGGCGTTTGAGCTTCTGAAACAGCAGGTTGGAAATTTTCCACGGACATCCCTCCAGTGCATTGAGGCAATAGGGACCGAGATATTTAACAGGAATAATTTCAAGCTGGTTGAGCTGTTTCTTGAACTTGTGGTGGATTTTGGTTTTCAGCCTCCGAGGGTTCGAGGTGTTGACAGTGAATGGCATGTCCTCAGCAACCCGGCACACCTCCAAAACATCCGGGTATGGATGAAACTTATAGGGCAGAAGCCCAAGTATTGTGGCACATTGCTCTCTGGTCTCATAGTTAATATCGGGCTTGCCGGTACCTGCATAAGGGATACAGACCTTTTCCAGCGTGATGTTACACAGCTGTTAAACTGTGAAATTGCCCCTGTTTATAACCTTGTGAAGCAGTTTGCCCGGTTTCTTCCTGTTTACTTTAACGAAATCGGGGCTGAGGGGCTTTTGCGGGATGTCTCAACAGAGCTTGACGAGATCTCACACAGGAAGGACAGGCTTATCCACTTCCTGCGCAAGCAGAGCCATGTGGAGAGCAACAACCTGATTGTATATTTTATTGAGGCGATTCTATGTTTCTGGTTCAGCAGGGAAAAGGACTGTCTCAAACCCTATCTTGCCCCGCAGATCCTTGAAGAGATCCCTGTACAGGGCCCGTACATTGACCATGTAAACCATCTTCTTCATCACCTTGCCAGGAGACTTGGGCTTGAGCCCTTTGCAGGAAATCTGGACCGCCTGCTGAACCTGAGTGAAGAGGAGCTGCACAAAATCCTCGAGGAGGTAACTGATGTCCCGCCTCATGAGCGGCGAAGGCTTGAGCTTCTGCACCAGATGTACAGGCTTGAAAACCAGAAGTACAAGCTGGGCGTGCAGGAGATAGAGGCTCATCTTGAGGAAGCAAAAAAATACGGTTTTGATCACCTTGACAGTGTAATGGAAATCCTTGGAAGCGATGATGCGGAAAAGGCCCTGGATGTCATACTTACCGAACTTGAGAGATTGAAGGATATTATTCTCAGTCCTGAAAAGTTTGAGCCTGTTGAGGAGATCTACCTTAAACGCCACATTGCCGCAGACATCCCCTCCATGTACGGGCGCTATCACGAGAAGAAATTTGATGCCCTGGGCCTTACCTTCAGGCTTGAGAATCTCGCAAACGTATACTTTGAGCGGCTCCTTCTAGAGATGGAGGTTCCCTTTATTACAAGGGCAACCTTTGTGCACATACTCAAGGCACTTAAGCTGTTCTGGCGTGCAATCAGGCTTAATGGTGTAAATTCAAAGAAGTTTTCCACCTATCTTACACTGCTTGAGACCTCCCTTGAAGTCCGCCGTTTTTCCTTTACACAGTACCTTGATATAGTAAAGGGGCTGTCTGAAGGCGTAAAGGACATGATCTATGTCTATTACCTGAGCCCTCATCAGGACAATATAGCCCGCATTATCAGGCAGCTTGGCCCTGAACAGCTCCTTCCAAAGTATCAGGTAGCCCGCCAGGAGGCAAAGGGCACGGCAGATGACACGTTCATGATAAGCCGTATTACAGAGCGCTTCATGCGTGAGCTTATATCATCCACCTTTGGCCTCCAGTATCTGGATAACTTCATCGGAAGGGTTTACCAGGTGCTGATGGAGCAGAAAAAGGTGCTTGATGACCGGGAAGTTGACATGCTGTTAAGCTATGACCCCGGCCAGGATATCTGCTCCATATACAAACCCAGCCTTAAAACCAGAAACCTTATCCAGCTCGGCAACAAGGGATATAACCTGGTGCTTCTTGCCAAGGACGGAATACGTGTTCCTCCGGGGATAATCATCACCACAGAGGTGTTCAGGTACTACAGCCTGTTCCAGAAGCTTCCCGGTGCCTACCGAAATTTCTGTTCCCAGGTGCGGGACGGGATAAAGGAGATTGAGCAGCGTACCGGCGCAAGCTTTGGGGACTCTTCAAATCCGCTGCTGCTCTCTGTAAGGAGCGGGGCAGCCATATCCATGCCCGGAATGATGTCAACCATTATAAATGTTGGAAGCAACCTTGAAACAACCGAGGGCATGGCAAAGATTACAGGTAACAAGTGGTTTGCATGGGACAATTACCGCAGGTTCGTTCAGTCCTGGTCTATGTCAGTGGGACTTACCCGTGAAATCTTTACTGAACTCATGGTTAATTTCAAAAAGGAGTGCGGTGTTGAGAAAAAGCGCGAATTTACCGGGGAACAGATGAAGGAACTTGCCTTAAGATACCGGGAAACAGTGCTGTCTCATGGCGTTCAGATTGAAGATGACCCGTTTGAACAGCTTATGATGTCTGTACGAATGGTGCTGTTATCCTGGGATTCAGAAAAGGCAAAGGCATATCGCAGAATCATGGAGGTTTCTGACTATTGGGGTACTGCTGTAATTGTTCAGAGTATGAGTTACGGCAACCTGTCAAACCAGGCTGGAACCGGCGTAGTGTTTACTGCAAATCCGCACAGGAAACTTGACAGGGTCAGCCTTTGGGGTGACTACACGCTGGGGAATCAGGGTGAGGACATTGTAAGCGGTCTTGTCTCAACCAATCCAATCTCCATAGAGCAGAAAGAGGCAATGGACATTCCTGATGCCATCAGCCTTGAGGAGAGTTCCCCTGAAATATATGAGGAGCTTTTTGCACAGGCAAAGCGCATGATTTACGACAGGAAGTGGACGCCCCAGGAGATAGAGTTCACCTTTGAAGGACCTCACCGCGATGAGCTTTATATACTTCAGAGCCGTGACATGACCACAAAGAAAAGGGGTTCTGTGAAAGTGTTCATACCTTCGCCTGAGCTTGATGCATCCTTCCTTGGCCGTGGCATTGGGGTAGGGGGCGGAGCGCTGTCCGGCAAGGCAGTATTCACCCTTGACGAGATAAGGCAAATGCGTGATAAAGAGCCTGAAACCAGTCTTATCCTTATAAGGTCTGCCACAGTGCCTGATGATATTATAGAAATATCATCTGCTGATGGACTTCTTACTGCAAAGGGAGGGCAGACCTCCCATGCTGCAATAGTTGCTTTCAGGCTTGACAAGGCGTGTGTTGTTGGGTGTGAACAGCTTTTGGTGCTGGAGCAGAAGGGGACGGCAATAATACAGGGTAAAAAGATAAATTCCGGAGACTGGATAAGTATAGACGGCAGGAACGGAGCGGTCTTTCTTGGCAAGCATCCGGTTAAAATAGAGCAGGAAAGTTCACTTATTTAGCTGGGCTGTGTAAAATAGGAATTGCGTGTCCGGCAGAGAAAGCAGAAATGAATAATCAATAAACTGGCTTTCTTGAGTAACCATTTAATCTTACGTTGTGAGGAGTTTCTACTATGTCAAATGAAACATGTCCCATGAAACTGGGCATAAATGGTCTGGGCAGGATAGGAAAACTCAGTGTCTGGCACCATGTAAGCAGGAAGTCTTTTTCTGAGATAGTGGTAAATGTTGGCCGTGAGATAGGCCAGGGACTGCAGGATATTGCCGCAGCCATAGACAAGGACAGCACCTATGGCAGGCTTGGTGCCTACCTTTACGGGCATAAGTGCCCAAGGGTTATTGAAAACCTGAATGAACAGCAAGGCACAATGACCATTGACGGCGTTCCTGTGAAGATTCTCAGGGAGAGCCGTGATCCACTGGGAATAGACTGGGCTGGAAACGATGTCAAGCTGGTTGTTGACACCACAGGTGTTTTCCGGGACCCTACTGCTCCTGCAGATGCTCCAAGGGGCAGCCTTCGTGGTCATCTTGAGGCAGGCGCAGCCAAGGCCGTTCTCTCAGCGCCTTTCAAGATTTCAGACAAGGCGGCAGATATGCCTGATGATGCTGTCACTACCGTTATGGGCATAAATGAAGATGACTATATTCCGGACAGGCATGTGCTCATCTCCTCAGCCTCATGCACAACAACATGCCTGGCATACATGGTCAAACCCCTTCTTGATTACTTTGGTCCCCAGAGGATTCTCTCTGCCTCCATGGTGACGGTTCATGCTGCAACAGGCAGCCAGGTGGTGCTTGACAGGCTTCCCAAGGCAGGCGCAAAGGACCTCAGGAAAAATCGCAGTATCCTTAACAACATTATTCTTACAACCACAGGTGCTGCAAAGGCACTCAGCCTGGTCATCCCGGAGATGAAGGGGATTGGCTTCATGGCAGAATCTGTAAGGATCCCCACCAATACAGGTTCCCTGATCATTCTGAACCTTACCATTCAGGACGAGAGTCTGGAAACCCCAATAAACCGCTCTCTGATAAACGGTATCTACCAGAAGGCGGCTGAAGGCCCCATGTCTGATCACCTGATCTATTCAGAAGATCAGAATGTATCCAGTGATATTATCGGTATGCCTGCTGCTGCGGCAATTATAGAGGGGACTGAGACACACACCAGGACATCTGCCATCAAGGTTGATCCAACCATGGCATGCAAGGCACTTGGTGAATCCCCTGACAAGATTGCCTGTTCCGAGATCACCGTGCCTGTAACAAATGTTGTGGTTTACGGTTGGTATGATAACGAACTTGGAAGCTATACGGTTATGCTTGGAGACAGGCTGGTTTCAATAGCCCAGTCCATGTTCTAAAATACTTTGAGCCTTGAGCTATTTCCGGGGTGGAAAAAGATGATCAGATTTATCGATGAACTTGATTTGAAGTCAAAGACAGTGATAATGCGCGTTGATTTTAACGTGCCTCTTGACAGTAGCTGCAACATAACCGATGACAACCGTATTCAGGCGGCAATGCCAACGGTGCGGCATGCCCTGGAATCCGGTGCAAGGCTCATTGTCTGTTCTCATCTCGGAAGGCCAAAGGGGCAGAGGGTTGAAAAATTCAGCCTTGCACCTGTTGCAAGGCGTCTTTCCGAGATTCTGGGTTTTGATGTGCCCCTTGCCCCTGACTGTATTGGCCAGGAGACTGCTGAAATGGCAAAATCAGTGCAGGACGGAAGGTGTCTGATGCTTGAAAATCTGCGCTACCACAAGGGAGAGACAGACAACGATCCTGATTTTGCCAGCAAGCTTGCATCCCTAGCCCAGGTATATGTCAATGATGCCTTTGCTGTTTCCCACAGGGCACATGCATCAGTTGTAGGAGTGCCTGCCCTGCTTAAGGAGTGCGCAGGCGGATTTCTAATGAAATCCGAAATCACCTACTTTAACCGTGCCATGAAAAACCCTGAGCGCCCTGTGGTTGCAATACTTGGTGGTGCCAAGGTTTCAAGCAAGCTCGGGGCAATTACCAATATTCTGCCAAAGGTAGATGTGCTGATTATAGGCGGGGCAATGGCAAATACCTTCCTGCTTGCCCAGGGCTACAAGACAGGAAAATCCCTTACTGAGCCTGACCTGGTTGATACAGCCAGATCACTGATTGAAGATGCAGAGAAAAGGGGAGTCAAACTCCTGCTGCCGGTTGATGCCGTGGTTGCCACTGAATTTAGCGAGAGTGCACCTGCTGAAACAGTCAGCGTCAGTGATGTGCCTGATGACAGGATGATTCTGGACATCGGGCCTGAGACCACCAAAAAATACTGCAATGCCCTTGATGGTGCGGCAACTATTGTGTGGAATGGTCCAATGGGGGCATTTGAAATGAAGCCCTTCAGTAAAGGTACCATGGAACTTGCCCATGCTGTTGGGAGAAGCAGTGCCCTCAGCATTATCGGCGGCGGGGACACAGACCTTGCCGTGCATCTGGCAGGGGAAAAGGACAATGTTTCTTACATGTCAACTGGAGGCGGGGCGTTCCTTAGCCTTCTCGAAGGAAAGGTCCTGCCCGGGTTTGAAGCCCTTGAAAAATGTGGCGGGTGAAGTCTATCTGAAACCTAGATTGAGCGATTGTCGGATTTGCTGCAGATCCGCGAAAGAGGAATTCCCATAATAGTCGGCTATATGGGGATTCCTCTGATAAAGGAGATGCAGTAAATACGGCAATCCCGAAGGGTTTCAAAACTGGAAAGCTATAATCGACATAATTCCTATTAATTTCATTGAAAAAATAATTTTCCAGATTTTGAAACGCTCAACCTAGGTGAAAATATCTCAAGGCTGAAAGCTCAAGGCTCAAAGTGACAGGGGTCACCTCTGCTTTCAGCTTCCGACTTTGAGCTTTGAGCTAACTTTCATGACAGGGGTGTACCCTCCCTGTCATGAAAGTTTTAAAGAATTAACCACCATGCCGGTCAGTATCTTTGGGTAAAAAAATGTGGATTTGTGCGGCATGGTAAGGCCGCGATCAGCTATGTCAAGCACCTGGTGGACAGGTGTCGGACGCATGTAAAAGATAATCTCCTCATCCTGCATGGCCTCTATTGCACCTGGCCCATCAGCTGAAAAGCGCACACTCTTTTCCTCTTCCTCATGGTCAAGCCCGAGCACCTTCCCAAATACCACATCTTCAAGGAGCACTACATCAAGCTGCTTTAAAGCCTGCTGTGTATCAGAAGAATATGCATCATCAACCCTGTCTTCTTTCAGTTTCCAGATCTTTGCGGCACCTCCTGCAATAACACCCACTGCAAGGGAGTTGGGAAACTCTTCAAGTTTGCTTTCAACAGCCTCGCTTACCTGGACAGCACCCTGATCAAGAGTGGCAGCAGTAATGATGTCAAAGAAGACCGACGCCTTTTCCTCAAGGCTTGCGATGTCTGAACTCCAGGAAGTTTTAAGTATTCTGTGGGTGGGAAGCACAATCAGACCGGGATCTTCCGCATCCACAAGGTAGGTCATTATGAAGTTAAAGGGCATGTCCCATGCCTTTGGCTCATTACCATGCTGTTTCAGCATGGCATCCCTGTAGCGGAGGGCAGTTGTGTATCTGTGATGGCCGTCAGCAATATAAAGAACTGAATCATTAAGTGCCTCAGTGATGGCATCTGTTATTTCAGGAGACGCCAAACTTGAAACCCTGTGGGTGTTTCCAAGGGAGTCGGTTACTGCCTGGGTGTGCCCTCCCTTGGCAGAGGCAAGGATGTCAGTCACAGTGGTACTGTGACGGTAGAGCATGAATATCGGGCTGAACTGTGCCTGGGTTGCCTGGGTAAGGGCAAATCTGTCTTTGGTTACCTTGTCAAAGGTCTTTTCGTGGGGAAGAATCTTTTTTTCAGACCAGTTTGCCAGTCTTACAAGTCCAACAAATCCCCTGCGACAGAAGTTATTGGTACCTGAACAGTAATCGATATCATATCCGTAAAAGGCAGGGCTGTTGTCCTGTACCAGGATGCCGGAATTTTGCCAGTTGGAAAATATCCGGCTTGCGCAGTCATATTGGTCTGATGCGTCTTGGCATTGGGATTTGTCAGGTAGCTCAACAGAAAATATGTTATTTGGGTTTTTTTTAACTATCTCGTCACGCTGTTTTTTATCAACAACGTCATATGGAGGGGCCACGAGGGTTTCAAGGGGGCCTGCCTGTGCGGTATTGTAACGAAGACCCTGGAAGGGTTTTATCTCAGTCATGATGCGAATAAGTCGTAATATTCAGTGTAATGTCAGAATATTTTGCTGAAAAATTTGCAAACGGTAAACAGATATCAAAACCTAAATTGAGCGATTGTCAGATTTGCTGCATATCCGCGAAAGAGGGCTTCCCACTATAGTAGGCTATGTGGGAAGACCGATGACAAAGGAGATGCAGTGAAGCTGGCAATCCCGAAGGGTTTCAAAGTTGGAAAGCTATAATCAATATAACTCCTTTTAATTTCATGAGAAAAATAATTTTCCGCATTTTGAAACGCTCAATTTAGGCAAAAAATACAATTGGATTGAATGCAGGACAAGGGTGTTGATTTATGAATCAATTGTTCTTGTGCAGTTCCTGCCGGATTGCTTGGCAAGGTACAACGCTTTATCAGCTCTTGCAATAATAGAGGTCTCATTATCTCCCTCAACAAGCTCAGTTATGCCCGCAGAGATTGTAATGGAGATGGAGATATTATTCTTTTTGTCAACAAAGAGGTACTTGGCAATCTTGTCCCGAATGCGTTCGGCGCACTGCTCTGCGTTTGAAGCATCTATGTGGGGCAGTATT
>WGBG01000083.1 GCA_015494395.1 Deltaproteobacteria bacterium | reverse complement strand
TGTAACTGTTCAGCGTATTGATGGTAATTGAGGTTAGTGAATGGCCTTGTTTTTCCGTTCCGGTGAACAATTTCTTGTTTTTCTAAGGCTTGCTCCGCCAAAATCGCGAAACTCGCTCGTCCCTCGCTCAGACAGACGCGATTTTTATGGCTGCGTTTCGCCAAGAAAAACTACGAAATTCTTCATAGTCACTCCAAAACAAGACCATTCACTACGCTGAATAGATACAAAAAAACTTCAAATCCATGATGCTGAACAGTTACAGAAGAGGAACAATTTTATTATGAGCATAAATCTTGCTAAACGTATTGAGGAAATTGAAGACCTACCCTCAATGCCCCACACCCTACAGAAGATCCTTGATAATCTTGATGGGGTTGCCTCAAGTGCCCAGACGCTTGAGCTGCTGATTCGAGACGATCCGGTCCTTTCAGCAAATATCCTCAGAATAGCAAACTCCCCCTTTTACGGCGTAAGCGGTGAGGTGAGCAGCCTAAGCAGGGCTGTGGTCATAATGGGCTTTGACGAGATAAAGAACCTTGTTATTGGCCTCTCTCTCACCGGTACGTTCAGTGGTGAGCTTGGTGTTGATCTTTTCACTGCTAAACAGTTATGGCTGCATTCAATAGGTGTGGCAAGGGGTTGCCAGGCAATGGCAGCCTTTGTGCCTGAACTTGACCCGGAAGAGCTTTTTACAGCAGGGCTTATGCATGATATTGGCAAGTTCCTTCTCTGTCTCTACTTCAATGATGAATATAAGGCGGTTGTAAATGTCCACAAGGATAAGGGTGTTTCCATGCTTGAGGCAGAAGAGGAGTGCGGCATAACCCATGCAGAGGCGGGTGCATTTCTGGCACAGAAGTGGGCAATGAGCGATATGCTTGTAAACGTGGTGCGCTATCACCACAACCCGGTCAGTGCCGGGCCTTACGGGCAGGCGGCAGCCATTGTGTTCCTTTCCGACCAGATATGTCACAAGATTAACCTGGGCGGTGATATGGGCTGTGAGGTGGAAAAAATAAGGGTGCCCAAGAATATAGGTATTTCACCTGAAAATATAAAGAAGGTTGCCCAGGAGCTTCGGGATAACCGGGAGGCAATTGAGGCTGGCTGGGGCTCTGCTATGGGTTAGGCATGAAAGCCGTTTGGAAGAGAGATGACCTTGAATCAAACCGGTACAGCAAAAAAGATCCGTACGCTGGTTGTGGATGATGCCGCCTTTATGCGCAGGGCGCTGGTGGAAATATTGACAGACCACGATGACATTGAGGTTGTCGGGGTGGCCAGGCACGGCAGGGAGGCCCTTGAGGCTGTTGAATCCCTTGACCCTGACGTTATCACTTTGGATGTGGACATGCCGGTTATGGACGGCCTTACAACCATCAAGCATCTCATGGTTAGAAAGCCCCGTCCGGTAATCATGGTAAGCGGCATGGCAGACCAGGGGCGTGTCACATTTGAGGCCCTGAAACTTGGGGCTGTGGATTTTTTTGAAAAGCCCTCCGGCACTGTTTCCCTGGACATGAAAGATTCTGCCCAGGAACTTAGCCAGGTGGTTCGGGTAGCAGCCGGACTTAATCCTTCTGCCATAAGGCGTGTGCGCCCGCTAAAACGAAAAAATGATGAGAATAAAAGAAGCGTTCCTGCATCAAAGCTGCTGGCAGTCTTTGCTCTGGACGGGGCGTGCGGGACCTTTATAAGGATGATGTCATACCTTGACAGCAACCTGCCCCTTGCTGTTGCTGCGGTCCAGAATGTTTCAAGGGGTGTGCTCACATCCTATGCCATTGAATTTAATGGCAGCACCTCCTGGCATATTCATGCATGCCAGGGGGGAAGGCTGGATGAAGGCTCATGCTTTATTGCAGGTTATGGAGAAACATGGCGTATAGAACAGGCTGATCATGGCAATGTGCTTGAAATAGAAACAGAGGGACACGATCCCCGTGCCTTTCTGGAGCAGGCTGCCGATATGTTCGGGCCTGACTGCATGGCAGTGGTGCTCGGTGGCAGTTTCAATCCGGCACCAGAGGGGTTTGAGAGAGTGCGGCAGAGAGGTGGACGGGTAGTGGTGCTTGCCCCTGATGCCAGTGTGAATGGAGGGGCAGCACGTGAGCTTCTTGCACAGGGTGGCTGTGAGCAGGCAATGTCCGAGCGTGACCTGCGCATGCTGATTAATTCATTTGCAAGGGCTGATAATCCTGCATCAAGGGCTGCCTGATTTGTCTGGCCATACGGGCACATTACGCAGATAAAGTAACAAAACCTTTTATAAACCTTGATTACCAGTAATACGCTGAACAGTTACATGGTTTTTAATAACAGGGGGAATCCACATGGCTTCAACAAGCTGCGTAAACTGCACGGAGAACACAGCTTCTGACAAAATTACCAGGGTGATGATTATTGATGACTCACCGCTGATGTGCCGGGCGCTTGAAAATATCCTCCAGGAGGATCCGGGCATAGAGGTTGCGGGATGCGCCCACAGCGGCCAGGAGGCGCTTGAGCTTCTGAGCGAAAAAGAGTGTGATATCTGCACCCTTGACGTACACATGCCAGGCATGAACGGAATCACCGTGCTTAAACACATCATGGTAAAGCACCCCATGCCTACCCTGATGGTGAGCGCATTTACATCAGATGGCGCAAGGGTAACATTTGATGCCCTGCGTTACGGTGCTGTGGATTTTTTTCAGAAACCATCCTCTGCAGGGGATAATGACCTTGCCTCCCAATCAGAGGCCTTGCGCCAGAAGGTCAAGGCTGCAGCACGGGTCAAGGTTGAGGCTGCACGTTATCTTCGTCTGAAACTTGTTTCCAGAAAGGAAGGACGGGCGCCTGAAACCGATACGGGCAGCATGAAGCTTAATATTATCAGTACCTCCACAGGCGGATACTCTTCACTGCTGTCACTGCTACCTTCTCTTGATGCAGACCTGGACGGGCCTGTGTTTATTTTTCATGGAATTGATGACCAGGCGCTTGAGGCATTTATGGATTACCTGCGTTCGTATGTAAAACTGCCTGTCCAGCGTGCCAGGGACAGGAAAGAGATTGTACCGGGCATGATCTACTTTTTGGGCAGGGGGGAGACAGTATCCTTTGAGCAGCAGGCTGGAAAGTGGGTGGCAAACGTATCCCGAAGGCCTGATCTCCCTGGTCAGGAGGGGCCGGTTGACCTTGCGCTTCTTTCAGCCAGTGAACACTTCGGGAAAGATGCCAGGGCTGTGTTCCTCTCGGGTGATGATCCCCAGGGGTTTACCGGTGCAAAGGAGGTCCTGCGTAACGGTGGCTCTGTTCTGGTTCAGCGTCCCTCAACCTGTCTTTCTCCTGATTTGCCTGAACGACTCCTGAATGAGCTTGATGGCGTAGGGGCCAGAGAGGTTGCCCTGACAGAGATAGCAGAGATTATTTCATCAGGTGAGAAATAGGATTTTATGGTTTTGGCACACATGGATTCAGCGATTCTCGATACCCTGCTTGAGGAGACTCCTGCCGCAGGATTCAATGGCTGGATAGAGGGGATAAACCTCCCGGATATTGTCCAGCTTCTCTGTCTCAGCGGTGGTGAATTTGTCCTCCAGGTAAGGGCTGGTTCAGAGCATGGCGAGATATGCTTCTCAGGTGGCGAGGTGCGTCATGCAGTTACCGGAAAGGATAAGGGGGTTGATGCCTTTTACGAGATTATGTGCTGGTCCTGTGGCTCTTTCTGTATCCGTCCAGGCTCAAGCCCTGAGATATCAGTGGAGGTGCCGTGGAATTTCCTTCTGATAGAGGCCCTCAGACTTGCTGATGAAAGGGGCAATGTCACCAATGATGAGGAACAGGATGCTGTAACGGAAAAGAAGTCTGCGGTATTTGTGGTGGATGATTCATCCCTTGTCAAAAAGGCACTGAAGCAGATTATAACAGAGGAGCTTGGTGCAGAGGTTATTGGTGAGGCAACAAACGGCAAGGAGGCACTTAAATTTTTAGAGGAACATACCCCTGATCTCATAACCCTTGATATCAATATGCCTGTGATGGGTGGCGATCTGGCATTGAAACACATAATGGTGCGCTCGCCTTGCCCGGTTGCGCTTTTCAGCGGCATTAACAGGGAGAGTTTTCCAAGGGTCATGGAATATTTCCGCCTTGGCGCTGTTGACTTCATAGTAAAACCTGGTGTTGGCCAGTCGTGGGATATTGTCACCCAGCGTCTGGGAAGGCTCATTTCCTCTGTAAAGAATATGAATCTCTCAAATGTGCGGAGGGCCCGTACACCACGGCGGGTTGAGGCAAGTATGGCACCTGGGCTTCCTGCAACCAAGCTTGTCCTTATACTCGGTGGACTTGGCGGGCTTCTTGAGATTCAGAAAATTCTGCCGGCAATGGAGTGCAGGGATGATACCGCAGTTTTGCTGTGTCAGGAGATGGGGGCTGAACTCCTTGACTTCTTTGCTGATTACATAAACGATTTCACCTACTTAACCGTACTTCCTTTAAGTCATGGCGCACCGCTTTTAAGCAGGCAGTGCTGGATATCCGGGTTGGATATACCCATACGGGTTATTTCAGATAACGATGGCGCGGCAGTGTCCGCTGCCCCTGAAGAAGATGGGGCAGGCTTTGAAGCCAAAACCCTCATCACCACCGCAGCCAGGGCATTTGGCTCGGGCCTGCGGGTAATAGTTCTCAGCGGGGCTGCTCAGGGCATTTCAGATGTCCTGGTTGATGCCCACAGCCAGGGTGCAAGGATTGTTGTTCAGGAACCCTCTTCGTGCCTGCTGCCAGGTGAGTTGCAGGAGATGAGGGAAACACATGATGATTTTATCTTTGCAGAGCCTGAGAAGATAGCGGCTGTTACGTTTGGTGAGGATTGAGGAGCCTGCAGAGGCTGAATAATAAGATTGTTTAAGTAAATATATCTATTCAGTGTGGTAAATGGTCTTGTTTTGGAGTGACTTTGAAGAATTTCGTAGTTTTTCTTGGCTAAGCGCAGCCATAAAATCGCGTCTGTCTGAGTGAGGCACGAGCGAGTTTCGCGATTTTGGCGGAGCAAACCTTAGAAAAACAAGAAATTGTTCTTCGGAACGGAAAAACAAGACCATTTACCAACCTCAAATAAATGCGCTGAACAGTTAGAACTAAATAAAATAATTGGAGTAATTGATCCGGTTTTGTATCAGGCACAGGAGGTGGTGTTGTGGCCACAGTTCTCATTGTTGATGATTCGAGTTTTATGAGAAAACGCATAGCAAAGGCCGTGGAGGAGGCAGGTCATACAGTGGCTGGCCAGGCTGTTGATGGAGCTGAAGGTTTTGAGGTCTATCGTGAGCAGAGGCCTGAGCTTGTAATAATGGATATCACAATGCGTGGAACAGATGGCATAAGGGGAGCGGAGCTTATAAGGGAGTTCGATCCTGATGCCCGGATAATATTTATGAGCATGGTAGATGATGAGAAGGTGGTTCAACGCACCAGGGAACTTGGGGCAGCAGGTTTTTTAGGAAAGAGTGATCATGCCAGGTTAGCGGAATTAATAAACAGCACAGTTCAGAACAAGGCCGGGCAGGAGGAAATATGAGCGCTATAGATCAGGAAATGTGGCAGGATTTTGTTGTTGAGGCTGAAGAGAACATGCAGGAGCTTGAGCCAAATCTGCTGCTGCTTGAACAGGACCCGGAAAACACCTCCCTCTTGAATGACTGTTTCAGAAATATGCACAGTATCAAGGGGGCTGCAAACTACATGGGACTGGTCAATACCGCCACTCTTGCACATCGCATGGAAAGTCTGTTTGATCATGTCCGCCAGGGCAAGGTAAGCCTTGATGAAAATGCGATGAATGTCCTGTTTGACGGTCTTGACAGGGTCAAGCAGCTTGTAAAAGAAGTTGCTGAAAACCGTGAGGAAAAGAGCCAGATTGACGACATCGTCAGTCAAATTGAGGACATTATTGAAGGCAGGGTGCAGGCGGAAGCGGAAGATGTGGATGATGCCAGTGCACAGGGTGTTCAAAGCATGGATGATGCAGCCGCAGCCAATGAGCCTGATGATGATGCGGAACTCCTGGCAATCTTTACAGAGGAACTGAGAAGCCGTGTAAAGCAGCTTGAGAAGCTTGATGCCCCGGTAGAGGCCGGGGTGATCAAAAAGATCGTTGCGGATATGGTCCGCGTTACCAACTATATCGGCATCGAGGAGTTGCTTTCAGGACTTGAAAGAGTTTCTCAAGGCTTGGCCGATACCCATTCCGGAGATGATTCCCTTGTGGAAAAACCCGAGCTTACAGAGCTTCTTTCAGAAATCAACACCTTGCTTGCCAGATATCTGGGAGTGGAGTTTTCTGCAGATGAGCCTGCACAGGCAGAGGACTACGTCCTTGCCGGTGAGGAAGATGAGGAGCTTTACCGTATATTCCTGGAGTTTGTACAGGCAGAGGGTGCGCCTCTTGCCAACATCCCTGAAAAGCCTGATGCAGAATGGCTTGAAGCATGCAGGTCAGCAGTTGAAAAGCTCGCTGCATCTGCCCATTACATGGATTATCAGGATGTTGTAGCCCTGTTTGAAGAGTGGAATGAGCGTCTTGTGGAAAGTCTCTCCTCGGTTGGTGAAGACAAGCCGTTTAACGGAGAACCGCTCAGAAGGCTTTGGGCACGTTTCTGTACCATGCTTCCAGGGCTTGAAGATTATCTGGAGGCTGCAGGTCCATTTGATTTTGGAGAGGACAGTGCAGATATCTCCGGCCAGGAAGATAATGAACAAGGGGAAGTACTTGATGCTCTTGATTCAATGGATGATATGTTTGGAATTGATTCCGGAGAGGCCCTGGCACAGGAAGCATCTCCTTCCGGAGCTGAGGAAGTGCAGGGTGTACAGGGTGCAGAACTGTCTGGAACAGAACTGGATGAAGGTGAAGAATCAACAGACGGGTTTCATGAGCTTGATTCCGCCCTTGATAACATGTTTTCTGACCAGCAGATGGATACAGCTGCTGCGTCAGGGGCTGAAGAATTGACCGTTGATGAACCCTCAGGTGCTGGTCCGGAAGATGAAGCTGAAGTTTCCGAAGAAGCGCAACAGAAACAGGAACCTGTGGCTGATGCCTCTCAAAGCCAAGGCACTTCAGGGCCTGTTTCATATTCAGGCCCGGCAATGGGTGGGGTATCACCTGTTTCACCACCTGGCCTGACAGATGCCCCTGAGTCTCCATTTGCCAGGCGTTCAGAGGGCGGAGGCTCAAAGCTTGTCAGGGTTGATCTTGCCAAGGTGGAGGCACTGCTTGAAGATGTCGGTGAGCTCGTGGTGCTCAGGGCTGCAATGATGCAGATTGCAGACGACATGAAGGAGCTTTATGGTCATTGGCTTGAAGAGAGACGTCTTACAAACACTGAGCTTAAGCCAATGAAGCAGATCATGATAAGGACCGCAGAGCAGACCGCCACCCTTGAAAAGGTAGTGCATCAGCTCCAGGACAGCGTTATGAAGATGAGGATGCTTCCTGTGGGTACCCTGTTCAAGCGTTATCCACGCATGATCCGTGACCTTTCCGCCAAGCTTGGCAAAAAGGTGGAGCTGAGGGTTTACGGTGAAGGAACCGCACTTGACAAGAGGGTCATCGAGCAGATTACTGATCCCCTTCAGCACATTGTCAGAAACTGTGTTGATCACGGCATAGAGGCTCCAGAGATTCGTGAACGGCAGGGTAAGCCTTCGACAGGGATAATAACTCTCAGTGCCGGCCAGGAGGGCAACTTTGTTGTTATTACCATAAGTGATGACGGACGCGGCCTTGACAGGGAGGCAATAATTCAAAAGGCTGTTCAAAATGGCATTATAAATGGCGAGACTGCCCGCACAATGAGTGATGAGCGGGTATGGAACATGGTATTCCTGCCTGGAATCTCAACGGCGTCCTCAGTGTCTGATACCTCCGGCAGGGGGGTAGGCATGGATGTGGTCAAGAATAACATTGAACGCCTTGGCGGTCAGATAAGCATCACATCCTCCCCTGGGCGCGGTACCTCGCTGACACTTCGTATTCCACTCACCCTTGCAATTATCCAGGCACTGCTTGTGCGTGTGGGGGAACAGAATATGGCAATTCCTCTTACCGCAGTGCAGGAGACATTCAGGATATATGAAGATGATGTCAGTTCCATAGAGGGGTTTGAGATAATTTCACTGAGGCAGGAGACCCTCCCGCTTATCAGGCTTGGCAGCGTGTTCCGTGGGACAGGTGCAGAGAGTAGCCCTGAAAAACTCTTTGTGGTCAGGGTAAAGATGCATGACATTGAGGCCGGGCTAGCTGTTGACAGGTTTATTGGTCAGCAGGAGGTGGTGATAAAACCGCTTTCCGAGTATCTCACAGATGAGCCGGGGTTTTCAGGGGCAACCATCCTTGGTGACGGAACCGTGGCCCTTATTCTTGATATCCCTGCAGTACTTGAGAGGGCCAGAAACTTTACGCTTAAGCGTCAGCAGATAATGGAACAGGCTGCCCTTGGGCTTTCATCTGGCGAATCGCCTCCGCTGTTTCATTAAAACTGTACTCATAACAGCCCCTTATCCGATTAATTTGAAAGGGCGGTGCAGATTGTACCGCCTTTTTGCTTTGGGCAGGGGTAACTGTTCAGCGTAATTTTGTTAATGAAGGTTGGTAAATGGTCTTGTTTTTCCGTTCCGGTGAAGAATTTCTTGTTTTTCTAAGGCTCGCTTTGCCAAAATCGCGAAACTCGCTCGTCCCTCGCTCAGACAGACGCGATTTTCTGGCTGCGCTTCACCAAGAAAAACTACGAAATTCTTCAAAGTCACTCCAAAACAAGACCATTTACCACATTGAATAGATACGGGTAGGGAAGAAATAGATTTTGGGATTTTGCAGGAAGGGTTTGTCTGTCCTAGATTGAGCGATTGTCGGATTTGCTGCAGATCCGCGAAAGAGGAATTCCCATAATAGTCGGCTATATGGGGATTCCTCTGACAAAGGAGATGCAGTAAACACGGCAATCCCGAAGGGTTTCAAAACTGGAAAGCTATAATTGACATAACTCCTTTTAATTGCATTGAAAAAATATTTTTCCAGATTTTTAAACGCTCAATCTAGGTCTGTATTTTAATGTCAATATGTTGTTCATAAGCGTTGCCATGCAGGCTGAGGCCGTGCCCTTTATTTCCGGCTTCAAGCTTCAAAAAAAACAGAATATTAATAAGTTCAGGGTATATGGTTCAGACAGGTGCGTGCTTGTTGTAACAGGAACCGGGCCTGTACGAAGTGCACTTGCTACATCGTTCATGTTGACCCGTTTTAATGCGTTGCCGTCTGATTTCTGGGTAAACATTGGTGTGTGTGCAGCCAGACCAAAAGCCGACATTGGCCACCTGTATATTGTAAATCGTATAAGGGATAATGTTACAGGCTCGGAGCGTTTCCCCGACATGCTCTATTGTTATGATTTTACAGAGGCAGGAGTGGAAACATGCCAATATCCTGTGATTCATCAGGATAAAATTGCCAAAGACATATTGCTTGCAGACATGGAGGCCTATGGAGCATTTGAGGCAGCCCAGCGGTTTGTTCCCCTCCACAGAATGGCAATACTGAAGGTTGTTGCTGACCATTTTATCCCGGAAAAGATCAAAACTGACCATGTTAAAAGGATAGTGAATGATGCTGCTCCCAGGGCAATTAACTGGTTGAGCCGGGTTGTTTTGGAACAGGACTGCTTCAGGGAAACAGCACAGGATTCAAGCCGGTTCACAGGGAGATGGGCAGTGCTTGAGAGGGCAGTTTCATCACTTGATTTAAGCAAGACCATGGCTGTTGAGTTCAGACAGGTTCTGAGATACCTGAGTCTTGTGGATGTCCCCATGAGTAATGGCCTTGTTTTGCTCATTGAAAACATCATTTCAAATAACGCCTGTATCAAGCGCAGGGATGCCAAGAAAATACTTGCAAGGCTAAAGGAAGAGGCTTTGGGCCTGCCTGCGCCGTTGAACTGAGCAAACCCCTCCGCCTCTGGTTGACATTAAATTATCTCATTCTATAATCCCTCAACTATTCAATTTACAAAAAACCTAGGAGATATCATGCCTCATACAGCAACCAGACTCCTTCATCCCCAGCGCAGCTGCCTTGTTGTCATCGATCCCCAGGAAAAGTTGATGAAGGTAATAAACAAGGCAGACAAGATAGCAGACCGTATAGCCATGCTTGTTAACTGTTTCAATGCGTTGGAAATCCCGGTATTGGGCACCACACAGTACGTTAAGGGGCTTGGACCGTTTGTTGAGCCTCTGACCGGTCTTATCCCTGAAGAGCGTATTGTTGACAAGATGGAGTTTAATGCCTTTTCAAATTCAGATTTTGTTGATTCCTTAAAAAATTTAGGGCCATCTATAAATTCCCTGGTGTTATGCGGCGTTGAAGCACACATCTGTGTTTACCAGACTGCTGTTGGAGCTGTGAATGCAGGTTACAATGTGTGGGTTGCCACTGATGCGGTTTCATCAAGAGAAAAAAGGAACAGGCGGGACGCCCTTGACATAATTTCCCGGTTTGGCGCTGCAGGTCCGTCAGAGATGATAGTTTATCAACTGCTTGAAAGGGCGGGTACCCCTCAGTTCAAGGCAGTGCTGCCATTTATAAAGTAGAGTTACCGCCTGGTGGAATTATTCATGCAGCACCTGCTGCCCTGGACCCTTACTGTTATAAGTATTGTGGGTGCGGTGTTGAACATAAAAAAGAAACGCTCCAGCTTTGCTGTTTATACCGTGGCAAATATAGGATGGATAGCTGTTAATGTTTATCATGGCATCTATGCTCAGGCTGCACTGTTTCTGGTTTTTACAGGTCTTTCTACCTGGGGATGGATTGAATGGGGCAGGAGAGAGTGGGAAGAAAGTGCGTAAAATTGCACGATGCACTTTGATAAGGTGCAACCTGGATTGAGCGATTGTCGGATTTGCTGTAGATCCGCGAAAGAGAAATTCCCATAATAGTCGGCTATATGGGAATTTCTCTGACAAAGGAGATGCAGTGAATCCGGCAATCCCGAAGGGTTTCAAAAGTTGAAGAGTATGATAGATATA
>WGBG01000082.1 GCA_015494395.1 Deltaproteobacteria bacterium | reverse complement strand
GTCCCGGTCACGCTGACTACATCAAGAACATGATTACAGGTGCTGCCCAGATGGACGGCGCAATCCTTGTTGTAGGTGCAGACGATGGCCCCATGCCTCAGACCAGGGAGCACATCCTGCTTGCAAGGCAGGTTGGCGTGCCTTCAATTGTTGTATTCCTGAACAAAACGGACCTTGTTGATGATCCGGAGCTCATCGAGCTTGTAGAGCTTGAGCTCAGGGAGCTTCTAAGCGAGTATGACTTCCCTGGTGATGATATTCCAATCATTCACGGCAGTGCGCTTGAGGCACTGAACAATCCTACGGATCCTGAGAAGACAGCATGTATCCGTGAGCTCATGGATGCCCTTGACAGCTACATCCAGGAGCCGGAGAGGGATACAGACAAGCCCTTCCTCATGCCCATAGAGGACGTATTCAGCATCAGTGGCCGCGGTACAGTTGTTACAGGCCGTGTAGAGCGTGGTGTCCTCAAGGTTGGTGAAGAGGTTGAGATTGTAGGAATTCGTGAGACCACCAAGACCGTATGTACAGGTCTTGAGATGTTCCGCAAGCTCCTTGATGAGGCACAGGCGGGTGATAACGTAGGTGTGCTACTTCGCGGAACCAAGAGGGATGAAGTTGAGCGCGGTCAGGTTGTTGCAAAGCCCGGCAGCATCACACCTCACACCAAGTTCAAGGCAGAGGTTTACGTACTGAGCAAGGAGGAAGGTGGCCGTCACACCCCGTTCTTCTCAGGCTACCGCCCCCAGTTCTACTTCCGTACCACTGACGTTACAGGAATCGTCACCCTTCCCGAGGGTGTAGAGATGGTCATGCCTGGCGATAATGTTGCTATCGAGGCCCATCTGATACAGCCCATTGCCATGGAAGAAGGTCTCAGGTTCGCTATTCGTGAAGGTGGCCGTACAGTAGGCGCCGGTGTTGTTTCCGAAATTATCGAGTAAACATCCGTTATCAAATTGTAAAAAAACAGGCTGCTGTAACAATTTCAGCAGCCTGAAAATCCAACTCTTTTCCATATTGCGTCAGTGCAGTTGGTAAAGGGGGTATTTTCACAGGGTATTTATTAAAATTGCCCTGCTTGAAATCGGTTTGCGAGGGGAATCGGGGATGATGATCCCAACACAGAGAATCAGAATTAGCCTCAAGGCATACGATCATAAACTCCTGGACCAGTCTTTGAATGAGATTGTTGACACGGCTAAGAGAACCGGTGCAAGAATTGCCGGGCCTATACCATTGCCTACAAAAATAAGCAGGTACACTGTTCTCCGTTCACCACACATTGATAAAAAATCCCGGGAACAGTTCGAGATGCGCACGCATAAGCGACTTGTTGACATTCTTGAACCAACTCAGCAGACCATTGATGCATTGATGAAGCTTGAACTGTCTGCTGGAGTAGACGTTGAGATTAAGCTCTAAAAACTGCTAATACGGAATTGAACAATGGCTAAGATAACAGGTCTTATGGGCCGCAAAATCGGAATGACTCAGGTCTTTGCGGAGAACGGAAACAGGGTCCCGGTTACTGTGCTTGAAGTAGGTCCCTGTACCGTAATTCAGAAAAAGACAGAGGCTAAAGAAGGTTATAATGCCTTGCAGCTCGGGTATAATAGAAAGCCGCTGTCCCGCCTTAACATGCCCGAGAGAGGCATAGTTGAGAAGGCAGGGCTTGATCACGGATTTCGCTATATCAGGGAAATCAAGGTTGACGATACTGAGGGATTCCAGGAGGGTCAGGTACTCTCCCTAAAGGATGTAGAGCTGGGACTGCTTGTTGATATTGTAGGAACCACCAAGGGTCGTGGGTTTGCCGGAACTGTAAAGCGTCACGGTTTTTCCAGGGGCCCCATGGGACACGGCTCCAAACATCATAGAGCTGTTGGATCCGCCGGTATGAGTGCTTACCCTGGAAAGGTAATCAAAGGCAAGAAGATGCCTGGCCGTATGGGTGGCAAACGCCACACCATCAAGAATTCACTGATTATTGACGTACGTCCCGATGAGAATCTTCTGCTTGTAAAGGGGGCAGTTCCCGGCGCGGTTAATCAGATGGTTATGGTGCATTTCAGGTAAAAGAGCCGGACTCTTGCAAATACCTCATTCTGTATTGGTAATCAAAATCGAAAATTAGGGAAAAATATGGCTACCCTTCAAGTATATAACGCAAACAAAGAGAAGGTCGGAGAACTGAGCCTCAGTGATGAGGTGTTTGGTGTAGAGCCCAGGGAAGGGATACTGCACGAAGTTGTCAGATGGCAGCAGGCAAAGAAACGTGCCGGTAATGCAAGTACCAAGACAAGGGCAGAGGTGTCTGGCGGTGGCAGGAAGCCCTGGAGGCAGAAGGGCACCGGCAGGGCACGTGTAGGAAGCTCCCGAAATCCCGTCTGGCGTCATGGCGGAACAGCGTTCGGACCAAAACCTAGGGACTACTCCTATACTCTTCCCAAAAAGGTAAGGCGTCTTGGGCTCAGAATGGCTCTCAGCTCCAAGGCAATGAGCAACCGCCTGTTTGTGATAAATGATTACGGTATAGATGAAATCAAGACCAAAAACATGCAGGCTCTGCTGGACAGGTTCGGCGTCAGAAGTGCAGTCCTGGTGGCAGACAGGGAAGCCACAGCAGTCAGGCTCTCTGCCAGGAATATACCCTTTGTATCTGTGTTGCCGCAGGCAGCTCTTAATGTTTACGACCTGCTCAAGCATGATTTTCTGATTATACCGGAATCTGACATCACTACGTTGGAAGAGAGACTCAAACCATGAAAGATATTTATTCTGTGTTGATCAGGCCCATTATTACAGAAAAGGCCACCAATCAGAAGGAACAGGCAAACCAGGTGGTCTTTCTTGTGGCAAAGGATGCCAACAAGATAGAAATTAAAAATGCTGTTGAAAAGATATTCAACAAGAAGGTCCTTGCAGTACAAACCATGAACCGTAAGGGCAAGTACAAGAGACAGGGAAGGTATATTGGCAAAAGGCCTGATTACAAGCGTGCCATCGTAAGGCTCTATCCTGGTGATACAATAGAATTTATTGAGGGTGTATAATGGCTGTCAAAAAATATAAACCTACTTCTCCTGCCCGCAGGGGAATGAGCATAGTGGTAGATGAGCAACTCTCAAAGGGAAAGCCTGAAAAGTCGCTTCTGCGAAAACTGAACAGAAGTGGAGGAAGGAATTCCTACGGACGTATAACAGCCAGGCATCGTGGCGGTGGACACAAGAGAAAATATCGCGTCATCGACTTTAAGCGTAACAAGTTCTCTGTACCGGCGAAAGTAGCTTCTATTGAGTATGACCCGAACCGCTCTGCCAGGATAGCGCTACTCCACTATCTGGATGGTGAAAAACGTTACATCATCGCACCTCATGGCCTTAGTGTCGGAGACGTTGTGGTTTCTGACGATGTAACAGACGTAAAACCCGGAAACTCCATGCCGCTGAAAAACATACCACTGGGCACACTGGTTCATAATATCGAGATGAGGCCTGGAAAGGGTGGGCAGATAGTTAGAAGTGCTGGAACTGCCGCCCAGCTCATGGCAAAGGAAGGCAAGTACGTTCAGCTAAGGCTTCCCAGCGGCGAGGTCAGGATGATTTTAAACACCTGCCGAGCCACAATAGGCCAGGTAGGAAACCTTGACCACGAAAATATCAATATCGGTAAGGCAGGCAGGTCCCGCTGGATGGGCAGGAGGCCCAGGGTAAGAGGCGTTGCAATGAACCCTGTAGATCACCCTATGGGTGGTGGCGAGGGTAGGTCATCCGGTGGACGTCATCCATGCAGTCCCTGGGGATGGCCTACCAAGGGTTATCGCACCCGCAGGAAGAAACCAAGTGACGCCTTTATCGTACGCAGGCGTTACAAGAAATAATCAGTATGCACCGTAAATAAAAGTGCACGGAAAAACTGATAAGTCAAATTTAATAAAAGTTTAAGGAGTCTGCAAGTGCCTAGATCAGTCAAAAAAGGACCCTTTGTTGATGGACACCTGATGAAAAAGGTGATTAAGGCTAATGAGACAAAGGATCACAGGGTCATCAAAACCTGGTCCAGAAGATCAATGATCATACCAGAAATGGTAGGGCTCACATTTGCTGTGCATAACGGGCGGAAGTTTATTCCGGTCTTTGTTACCGAAAACATGGTTGGGCACAAACTGGGAGAGTTCTCACCAACGCGCACCTATTATGGTCACGCAGCAGACAAGAAGTCCAAACGCAAATAAGAGGAATTGACCGAGCTATGGAAGCTAGAGCTGTAGCCAAATATAGAAGGATCTCGCCGCAGAAGGCTCGACTGGTGGCGGACTTGGTACGCAACAAGCCAGTAGATGAGGCTCTTGATATCCTGTCTGTGGTTCCCAAAAAGGCTGCCAGGATAATCAAAAAAGTCCTTGAATCTGCCTTGGCCAATGCGGATGACAATCCAAATATTGATGTAGATTCGCTGTATGTAAAAACCATTATGGTTGATCAGGGTCCTCAGCTTAAAAGATGGCGTCCCAGGGCGATGGGAAGGGCTTATGGCATACGTCACAAACTGGCACATATTACTATTGTGCTTGATGAGTATTAATCAGTTCTTATAGGAGGCAGTTTTGGGACAGAAAGTCAATCCGATTGGTCTCAGACTCAAGATAACCAGGTCCTGGGATTCTAACTGGTACGCGGAAAAGAAAGATTATCCTGCATTGGTGCAGGAGGATTATAAGATCAGGAAGTTTGTCAAGGACAAGGTCTATCACGCAGGTATCTCAAAGATTGAGATTGAAAGGGCAGCCAAGAGGCTCAGGCTCAAGATCCATACCGCAAGACCTGGTATTGTTATTGGGAAAAAGGGCGCTGAAATTGAGGCTCTCAAGAAGAGTGTTCAAAAGATGGTGCGCAAGCCTGTGCTTATAGATATCACAGAGGTTCGCAGACCTGAGCTTGACGCACAACTTGTTGCAGAAAATGTCGCTTCTCAGCTTCTCCGCCGTATTTCCTTCAGGAGAGCAATGAAAAGGGCTGTTGGCATCGCCCTGAAATTTGGAGCCAGGGGGATTAGAATTGCCTGTTCCGGCAGACTGGGTGGCGCCGAGATGTCCAGGACTGAATGGTATCTGGAGGGCCGCGTGCCTCTGCACACCTTGAGGGCTGATATTGACTACGGTTTTGCCGAAGCCAACACCACTTACGGAATTATTGGCGTAAAGGTCTGGATCTTCAAGGGTGAGGTCCTGATGGACAAGGATTCCGAAGCGCTTTCGCTTAACAGTTGAAATTTTGCAAAAGAAGCCGGTTAACAAGATGTAATTGTAACCCGGTCAGGTTTTGTCAGAAAGTTCATTTCCTTGAAAGTTGAAGGTTTAGAATATTATGCTCAGTCCCAAGAAGACTAAATATAGAAAGAGGCAGAAAGGTCGTTTGAAAGGGGTCGCATCCAGGGGGAATACCCTCTCGTTTGGTGATTTTGGCCTTAAGGCCCTTGGTAGGGGATACATATCTGCCCAGCAGATTGAGGCCGCTCGTATTGCCATTACCAGGCATGTAAAGCGTAGAGGCAAGATCTGGATCCGCATCTTTCCTGATAAACCCATAACCAGCAAACCTGCTGAAGTCAGGATGGGTAAAGGAAAGGGTTCTGTAGAAGGCTGGGTAGCACCTGTGAAACCTGGAAGAATTCTGTATGAAATGGAGGGTATCGAGGAGAGTGTTGCAAGGGAGGCATTAAGGCTTGCATCTCACAAACTTTCAGTACCTACGAAAATCGTATCCAGGAGTGATTTGACATGAGTGAGGTAGCAAAACTCAGAGACCTTTCCTTGGATGAACTTGCGAAAAAAGAGGCTGATCTAAGACAGGAGATGTTCAATCTCAGGTTTCAGCACGCAACGCATCAGCTTGAGGATACAGCAAGGATCAGAAAAGTGCGTAGGTCCATTGCAAGGATTTTGACTCTTATTAAAGAAAAGGCCGGAGAATAATCCAAGGAGTTGTTATGAGTGTGGCCAAAGGTCTGCGTAGAACCCTTATAGGGACGGTTACCAGCGACAAGAATGACAAGACAGTCAGTGTTGTTGTTACGAGAAGAATTCAGCATCCAATTTACGGAAAGTTCGTGCAGCGCAGAAAAAAATACATGGCTCATGATCCCGATAACAGTTGCCGGGTAGGTGACGTCATTCTGTTAGAAGAGTGCCGTCCAATGAGCAAGATGAAACGCTGGACTGTTAAAAAGATACTTGAACGAGCCGTCTAGAAAGGAAGGCATTAGTTATGATCCAGCAAGAGAGTGTATTGAATGTAGCCGATAACTCTGGTGCCAAGAGGGTCGCGTGCATCAGGGTGCTGGGTGGGACCAGAAGACGGTACGCCAGTATTGGTGATGTTATAGTGGTTTCAGTAAAAGAGGCCATCCCTAACTCTAAGGTAAAAAAGGGAGAGGTGGTCCGGGCTGTTGTGGTACGAACTGCCAAGGAGATTTCAAGGCCTGACGGCACTCTGATACGCTTTGACGAGAATGCCGCTGTACTTATTAACCAGTATGGCGAACCTGTTGGAACACGTATCTTTGGGCCTGTTGCTCGTGAGCTAAGAGCAAAACGCTATATGAAGATTATTTCGCTGGCTCCTGAGGTCCTCTGATTATCAGGCAAGATATTGTTCGGACATTATCAAGAGCCGGTATTACTTGGAAAAGAAAATGAAAAAAGTCAAGACATACCTCAGAAAGAATGACCGCGTCATGGTAATGGCAGGGAAGGATAGAGGTAAGGTAGGAAAAATTCTTCAGATTCTTCCTGCCAAGGGAAGGGCAAGGGTTGAGGGTGCCCAGATGATTAAAAGGCACATGAAACCTACTCCAACCTCCAGTGGCGGAATTATAGAGAGAGAGGCTTCCATACATCTTTCAAACCTCATGTTGCTCTGCCCTAAGTGTACAGACCCTGTACGCATATCCAGAAAAACACTTGATGATGGCTCTAAAGTTAGACTTTGCAAAAAATGTGGCGAGGTCATCCCTACAGAGGCAAAATAGCCTGTTGGAGGCAATTAAGATATGCTGTTGCTGAAGCAATATAAAGAAGAAAGTGTGCCGCAGCTGATGGAAAAATTTGGCTATGCCAATCCCATGCAGGTACCTAAGATCGAAAAGGTGGTCTTGAATATGGGATTGGGCGAGGCTATTCAGAATTCTAAGATACTTGAATCGGCATCTGCGGAAATGGCCCAGATTGCAGGTCAGAAACCTGTCATCACCAGGGCAAGAAGGTCCATTGCAACTTTCAAACTCAGAGAGGGTATGCCAATAGGCTGTTGCGTAACACTTCGCAAAGAACGGATGTGGGATTTCCTCACCAAGCTGATTAACATCGCTATACCCCGGATCAGGGACTTCAGAGGTGTTTCACCTAAGGCGTTTGACGGCAGAGGAAATTACTCAATGGGAATAAAGGAACATATCATCTTCCCTGAAATTGATTATGACAAGATAGACAAGATTAAGGGAATGAATATAACCATAGTGACAACCGCAAAGACAGACGATGAGGCACGGTTCCTGCTTTCCACGCTGGGAATGCCATTTCGCAAATAGCATAATTATAGGAGGAACACCTTGGCACGCAAGGCATTGAGAGAAAAGGCGAAGAGAAAGCCCAAGTTTGCAGTGCGCAAGTACAACAGGTGCCCGTTGTGTGGCAGACCACGGGCGTTTATCAGGCACTTTGGCATCTGTAGAATATGTTTCAGGAAGATGGCGTCAAGCGGACTGCTGCCTGGCGTTACCAAATCAAGCTGGTAGCAGTATTAGGTCTTACGGAGCAATAAAATGTCAATGACAGATCCAGTAGCAGATTTACTGACTCGTATCAGAAACGGAGCCAAGGCCCGTCATGAGAAAGTTGACCTGCCAAGCTCAAAATTAAAAACGGCAATCGCCGGTATTTTGAAAGAACAGGGCATTATCAAAAATTATTCTGTTATCAAGGATGACAGGCAGGGAATCCTCAGGATTTACCTTAGTTACGAGAATGGCCAGCCTGTTTTTAATGATATACAGAGGGTGAGCAAGCCAGGCAGGCGCATATATAAGTCAAAAACAGAAATTCCAACGGTTAAGTCAGGATACGGTTTTGCTGTGATATCCACCTCAAAAGGGCTCATGACCGACAAGGCAGCCAGAGAGCAGGGAGTTGGAGGAGAAGTACTTCTCTCTGTCTGGTAGAAACAGGCTGGAATAAGAGGCATTATATCATGTCGAGAATTGGAAAGTTACCAATCAAAATCCCTTCAGGGGTAGAAGTTAAGCTTGATGGCCAACAGATTACTGTTAAAGGGCCCAAAGGCACATTGGCCAGAACTCTTCATTCGGTGGTTTCATTAAACATAGACGGTGATGTCATTAGCGTTATCCCTCAGGATGAAACCAAGAAGACCCGTTCAATTCAGGGCCTTACCAGGGCTCTGATTGCCAATATGGTCACAGGAGTCTCTGAAGGGTTCAAGAAAGAACTGATAATTAACGGTGTCGGGTACAAGGTAGATGTAAAGGGCAATCAGCTTGTCATGCATTTAGGCTTTTCCCACCCCATAGAATTTGATATTCCTGAAGGCATCAAGGCCTCGGTTGAAAAGCAGAAAGAGATTAAACTGACGCTTGAAGGATATGATAAAGAGCTTTTAGGGTTGACTGCCGCCCGGATCAGACAGTACAGGCCACCAGAACCCTACAAGGGTAAGGGTATTATATACGCTGACGAAACCATAATTCGAAAGGCTGGTAAGGCAGCAGCATAATAAGGCTGTTCTTCATCATCCAAACCGGTATTATTAATGCCCTTGAACATGCGGCGGGAAGATTTACACAGTTGTTCAAATCAGGAGTAAAAGAAACAGATGGCCAGAACAAATCCAAAATCAGTTAGCAGATTAAAGAGAAAGCGCAGGATACGCAAGAAAATATCTGGTACTGCAAACATGCCCAGGCTGGTGGTTTTCAGAAGTGCCAAGCATATATATGCGCAGCTGATTGATGATGATGCAGGTGTCACCATTGCGTCTGCCTCGTCTCAGTCAAAGGCAATCAGGGAAAAGGCAGCGGAATTTGGAAGCAAATGTGATGTAGCCAAGGCTGTTGGGCAGGCCATCGCAGCTTCCGGAAAGGTAAAGGGAGTGGAGAAGGTAGCCTTTGACAGAGGAGGATACATCTATCATGGCAGGGTCAAGGCCCTTGCAGAAGGAGCGCGTGAAGGCGGACTCAAATTTTAGCGTACAAGTCTTTGCAGAAAGCTTAATTTAGTAAACATTTTAAAATATAATCAAAATCAATTTGAGGCAATTAAAAGGGGTGCAACCTTGGTAGGACCACAGGATAATAACGATCTAGGTTTAATTGAAAAAATCGTCTTTATAAACCGCGTTGCAAAGGTTGTTAAAGGCGGACGGCGTTTCAGCTTCAGTGCGCTTGCCGTGGTTGGTGACGGCCAGGGCAAGGTGGGCTACGCAATGGGAAAGGCAAAAGAGGTTCCTGAAGCTCTGCGCAAGGCGACTGAAAAGGCACAGAAGAACATGATTACGGTTCCCTTTGACGGCACCACAATTCCTCACGATGTGGTTGGCCACTATGCTGCGGGCAGAGTGCTTCTGAAGCCTGCTAAGCCTGGCACCGGTGTTATTGCAGGGGCAGTTGTAAGGGCAATAATGGAAGCTGCGGGAATTCATGACATACTCACCAAATGCCTAGGTTCCAATAATCCCTACAATGTGGTTCATGCCACCTTTCAGGGTTTTGAAACCATCAGGAAGTCCGTGGAATTAGCCAAGGTTCGTTCCAAGTAAACTGCACCAAGCCTGAACACAATAGTATATTAGGTCAGGAGAAATCAATGGTTGATCTGTCATCACTCAGGCCCTTTGAGGGCGCTGTAAAAAATAGAAAAAGGGTAGGGCGTGGCCCGGGTTCGGGTCATGGAAAGACCGCTTGTAAGGGTCAGAAGGGTCAGAAGTCCCGTTCCGGAGTATCAATACCAGCTGGTTTTCAGGGCGGGCAAATGCCCATTTACCGCAAACTGCCAAAGAGAGGATTCAAAAATCCTTTCAAAAAGCATTTTGGCGTGTTTAACGTATCGGATTTGAACCGCATTGATACTGATGGAACGATTGATATACAGGTTTTGAGGGAGAAGGGGCTGGTTAGCAAGAGATTCAATCTTGCCAAGGTGCTGGGTGATGGTGAGATAACAAGGGCAGTGAAATTGAAGGTTCATGCTGCCAGCGCCAGTGCAGTTAAAAAGATTGAGGCAGCCGGTGGCTCGGTTGAGATAGTGTCACCTTACACCAGAAGTACTGATACAGGGGAGTAAAGGTAAGTGTTAAAAGGCGTTGAAGGCATAGGAAATGTCCCAGAGCTTCGCAAGCGCATTTTATTTACATTGGTGATGCTTGCGGTTTACAGGATCGGGGTTCAGGTTCCTACTCCCGGCATAGATGCTGCCGCACTTGCATCGTTTTTTGCTCGTGCCCAGGGTACGCTGTTCGGCATGTTCGATATGTTCTCAGGTGGCGCCCTCAAGAACTTCTCAATATTCGCCCTGGGAATCATGCCCTATATCAGCGCCTCCATCATTATCCAACTTCTTGGAGTAGCAATTCCCCATCTCGAACAGCTTAAAAAGGAAGGCGAGTCTGGACGAAAAAAGATTAGTCAGTACACCCGATACGGTACAGTGGGCCTTTCTGTCATTCAGGGCTTTGGTATTGCCATCGGACTTGAGTCAATGACTTCTCCGGGGGGAGTGCCGGTAGTTGCAGTACCCGGTTGGAGCTTCAGGTTCCTGACTGCGCTTACTTTGATGTCAGGCACCGTATTCCTGATGTGGCTTGGTGAGCAGATTACGGAACGCGGTATCGGAAACGGCATCTCACTCATTATTTTTGCCGGTATCGTTGCTAGAATGCCTTCCGCCATTATTGATACGTTTCAGCTAATGTCCACCGGTGAGATAAATGCCGGGCTGATGCTGTTCCTGATCATAATGATGCTCTCTGTTGTAGCATTTATCTGCTTTATGGAGCGTGCCCACAGGAAGATTCCAATACATTACGCGCGCAGGGTGGTAGGGCGCAAGGTGTATGGAGGCCAATCTACGCATTTGCCTCTCAAGGTAAATACCGCAGGTGTCATACCTCCCATTTTCGCGTCATCAATAATCATGTTTCCTGCAACCATTGCCAACTTTGTACCTGTGGAATGGATGCATACTGTATCGCAGGCACTTATGCCTGGAAGCCTTATTTATGAAACTATTTATGTAGTTCTCATCATATTCTTCTGCTACTTTTATACTGCCATTCAGTTTAATCCTGAGGATATTGCTGATAACCTTAAGAAAAATGGCGGTTATATACCAGGTATCAGGCCTGGAAAGAGGACTGCCAATTACATAGATACCATTCTTGCCAGGATAACCCTTATTGGAGCAGCCTACGTCTCCCTAATATGTGTTCTGCCCAGCATACTTATTTCAAAGCTCAATGTTCCCTTCTATTTCGGGGGTACAGCACTTTTGATTGTTGTTGGGGTAGCCATGGATACCATGGGGCAGATTGAGTCCCATCTCATTACAAGAAACTATGAGGGATTTATGAAAGGCGCCACCTTGAAGGGCAGAAGGGGCTAACGGCAATATCGTTTTTTTTATTCTCTGTATTCAAAGTTGGCTAACGGGTGAAGAAAAAAAAGGCTTCCCGACGCATCAGTTTAAAGGCATCGTGGGAAATAGAAAAGCTTTTAGTAGCCAATCAAATAGTGGCACGCACCCTTGAGATGTTAAGGGAAAATCTGTTGCCCGGTGTCACAACCTATGACCTTGACAGGCTGGCTGAAGAGTATGTCATAAGCTGCTCAGCCATACCTGCGTTTAAGGGTTACAGGGGCTATCCGGCCACCCTTTGCGTCTCAATAAACGAAGAAATAGTGCACGGCATCCCGTCGCCTGACAGGGTTTTGGAGGCCGGAGACCTTGTAAGCATAGATATGGGTGTTATTCATGATGAATACTATGGAGACGCAGCAATAAGCCAGGTAGTTGGCGAATCCGGTTCTCCAGAGGCTTACAGATTAATAGATTGTGCAAAAGAGGCTCTGTTCAGTGGAATAGAAAAGGTAAAAAAGGGCAAACGCCTTGGCGATGTAAGTTCAGCCATCCAGTCCAAAGTTGAAGAATACGGATACGGAGTTGTTAAGCAGTTCGTAGGTCACGGCATCGGAAAGAACCTTCATGAGCCCCCTGAGGTTCCAAATTACGGTAAAAAGGGTCGTGGCCCCAAGTTAAAAAAGGGCATGGTAATAGCTATTGAACCAATGGTCACAGCTGGTGGGGCGGATGTTAAAGTGCTTGCTGATGGTTGGACGGCAGTCACCAAGGACGGATCGCTTGCTGCCCATTATGAACATTCTGTTGCAGTAACAGACCATGGTCCTCTGATTTTAAGTCTGCTCAGGTAGGACAATGTCATTACGGTTTGAAAATGGCTGATTATCAAATTGGTTGCTATTTCTTGCAATTCGGTTATATTGCCGAATTTGTCCTGAGCTGACTGGTAGAAAACGGCTCAAAAATACCAATTTTCGTGCAATATCAGTACAGGTAATAAATATGTCAAAGGGCGACGCAATACAGGTAGAAGGTAAGGTTCTGGAAACCTTACCAAATGCAATGTTCAGGGTTGAGCTTGATAACGGCCACAAGGTCCTGGCACACATCTCCGGCAAAATGCGCATGCATTATATCAGAATACTGCCGGGGGACAGGGTAACAGTGGAGTTGTCTCCTTATGACCTCACAAGAGGAAGAGTTGTTTACAGAGAAAGGTAATAATCATACGGCCAGGTAATAAAATATCTCGTACATCACAACTGAAAAGCGAGGTATTTTCCCTGCTGTTATACTTAGATAAAAAAGGGTGAATGATTATGAAGGTCAAGGCATCCGTTAAGCCAAGATGCAAGGATTGCAGAGTCATCAGGCGCAGAGGAATAGTCCGTGTAATTTGTAAAAATCCCAGGCATAAGCAGCGTCAGGGATAAGAGGGAGGAAACTTCGTGGCACGAATAGCAGGGGTTGACCTGCCCAATAATAAGAGAATGGAAATAGCCCTTACCTATATTTACGGTATCGGGCGTACACTTGCAGGGCAGATTCTCGATAAGGCTGGAATTGATAGAAACAAGAAATCAGATACTTTAACAGATGAGGACATCACGGCACTCAGGAAGATCATCGATTCTGAGTGTAAGATTGAGGGTGATCTTCGCCGTGAAGTCTCCATGAATATCAAGAGACTCATGGACATGGGGTGTTATCGCGGGCTAAGGCACAGGAGAGGGCTGCCTGTTCGCGGACAGCGTACTTCCACTAATGCCCGTACCAGAAAAGGTCCTCGTCGTACAGCAGTTAAGAAGAAAAAGCGTTAATCAGGGCCCTTAATCAAGGTCCCTATTAACTGACTGCCGGATACTGCTTAAGTTTATACCAAAAAAGCTTGTGGAGCAGCATCCAAAAAGTTGATCAGTTAGGAGTTAATCAAATGGCATCACCAAGAAGAGGTGGCCGAAGGGAAAAAAAGAACATTCCCGAAGGCATTGTTCACATACAAGCCACATTCAACAACACCTGTATCACTATTACAGACAAGCAGGGCAATACGGTTTCATGGTCAACATGCGGAGCCCAGGGTTTCAAGGGTTCTCGAAAAGGTACCCCGTTTGCCGCTCAGATGGCATCAGAGAACGCTGCAAGAAAGGCCATGGAGCATGGAATGCGTGTAGTGGATGTCCATGTTAATGGTCCCGGGTCCGGTCGTGAGGCCGCAGTCAGGGCGCTTGCTTCAGCCGGGCTCAAGATAAAGGTTATCAAAGATGTCACGCCTCTTCCTCACAATGGATGCAGGCCGCCCAAGCGTCGCCGGGTTTAATGTCCAACACCCTTTTAATTTTGAAACTAAAGGTGGCTTAATTGATAAAGGACTCCCTTCTAGAATCATTGGGCAGGCAGTTTAGCAATTAAAAAATTTCCGAGAATTTACTGGAGGACAAGAAGTGTCAAGATATACAGGTCCACGTTGCCGTTTATGTAGAAGGGAAGGCAGCAAACTCTTCCTCAAAGGCGATAGATGTTTCTCTGACAAATGTTCATTTGAGCGGAGAAGTTATCCCCCGGGTCAGCACGGCCAGGGTCGCAGGGTAAAGGTTTCCGACTACGGTATTCGACTCAGAGAGAAGCAGAGAGTCAGAAGGATGTACGGCATCAAGGAGGAGCAGTTCCGCAGTTACTTTGCCGAGGCAGACAGGCGCAAGGAACTTACTGGTACCACCTTGCTTGTACTCCTTGAGAGAAGGCTGGATAATGTGGTGTATCGTCTTGGTTTTGCAGATTCCCGTTCACAGGCCAGGCAGCTTGTTCGCCACGGACACTTTACAGTGAACGGTGTAAAAACAGATATTCCTTCATTTCAGGTCAAGGAAGGTGACAAAATAGCCCTTAGGGAAAAGTCACATCAGATTGTTCCTGTAGTTCAGGCATTGGAAGCAGTTGCCCGAAGAGGTGTGCCTGACTGGCTGGAACTGGATGCAGAAAAAAGAGTCGGTACTGTCAAGGGGATGCCTGAGAGAAGTCACATTACCATTCCTATTCAGGAACAGCTTATTGTTGAGTTTTACTCCAAGTAAACTTAACCTCCTGCCGCAAGGTGTTGGAAAAAATTATGACTGAAAATCAGAATACCGAACAGACTCCATTTTATAGAAACTGGAGAGAGTTGATTGTGCCCAAGGCACTGCAGGTTGATTCCGACTCTCACACAGACCGGTATGGCAAATTTGTCTGCGAGCCTCTTGAAAGAGGATATGGAGTCACCCTTGGTATAGCGCTTCGTAGAATACTTATATCGTCTCTTCAGGGAGCTGCTATCAATTCTGTCAAGATTGACGGGGTGTTGCATGAGTTTGCAACAATACCTGGTGTCCTTGAGGATGTTACTGAGATTATTCTAAATCTCAAGAGTGTCAGGTTGAAGCTTCATCATGACCGGGAAGAGCCCTTGAGGATTGAAAAGAAAGGGCCATGTGAGGTCAAGGCAGGGGATATCATTTCACCTACAGGCGGTGTTGAGGTCATGAATCCCGACCTTCACATAGCCACCCTTACAGATGAAGGTTCTCTCAATATTGAGATGACTGCCATCTGGGGCAAAGGTTATATCCCCTCTGATGAGCAGGATAAAGGTGACGATACCGATGTAGGCAGAATCTATATTGATTCTCTCTTTTCTCCCATTGAAAAGGTCAATTATAAAGTCACCCAGGCCAGGATTGGTCAGCGGACCGATTATGACAAACTGACCATAGAAGTATGGACTGATGGAAGCGTTACTCCTGAGGATGCCATAGCGTATGCTGCAAAAATCCTTAAGGAACAGCTCACCGTATTTATCAATTTTGATGAGGTACAGGAGCCTGAGGTAGAGACTCAAGAGAACGATTTTGATGGTAAACTTGAAGAGTTGAACAAGAAAATTGACGAGCTGGAGTTCTCTGTCAGATCTGCAAACTGCTTGAAGAATGCAAATATTCACTACATTGGGGAGCTTGTTCAGAAAACTGAGCAGGAGATGTTAAAGACAAAGAATTTTGGTAGGAAATCTTTGGAAGAGATCCAGAAGATACTGGATGGTCTTGGCCTGCACCTTGGAATGGAGCTTCCAGGTTGGTCCCCAAAAGCAGCTTCTGCATCAGATGAAGCCGGCGATCAGGAAGGTGATAAAAAATGAGGCATCGCGTTAGAACCAGGAGACTTGGCGTAACCACGCCACATCGCAAGGCTATGATGCGCAACATGGTCACATCTCTCCTTGAGCATGGGCGCATTGTTACAACCATAACCAGGGCCAAGGAGCTTCGAAGGCTGGCTGACAGGATGATTACCCTTGGTAAACAGGGAAATCTTCATGCCCGCAGGCAGGCACTTTCCGTTATTCGTGACAAACGGGTGGTAGCAAGGCTTTTTGATGAATGGGCAGGCAAATTTTCTGACAGAAATGGTGGATACACCAGGATTGTCAGGATGGGGCCCAGGCGCGGTGATGCTACCATGATGGCGGTTATAGAGCTTGCTGTTGACTCTCTTAAGCCAACATCCAGGAGATCAAAGCAGGTTGAAACCAGCGCCTCCCCTGAATCTGTCATTCCCGCTGCAACTACTGCGTCAACAGAACCTGAAACCCCGGATGTGGATGCTTCCGCGGTTGAGCCTGACTCAGTTGAAGATGCTTCTGCTGAATCAGCAGACGTGGAAGCCGCCAGTGAACAGGCACAGGCAGAAAATCAGGCTGATGAAGCTGATGCTGAAGAGTCTGCTGATGAAACCAGTAGTGAGGAAGAGGAAGGAACAGATGAGCCTGATGCTGAAACTGCAGAGTCAGATGCCGGTGATGCCAGTACCGATAATTCAACAGAGCCTGCGGACAACAAGGCAAAGGTTTAAGAATCTGAGTTACATCAATATTACTTATAAAGCTATAAAAAAATATTGACAATCGATTAAGACCGGTTAAAATCAAAATAATAATCAGTTACGGCTATGAAAGCCCTCCATCACCACGTGGAGGGCTTTTTTGTTTTCAGCTCATTATTGCCTACGTTGAGCGATTGTCAGATTTGCTGCATATCCGCGAAAGAGGGCTTCCCATTATAGTAGGCTATGTGGGAAGACCAGATGACAAAGGAGATGCAGTAAAGCTGGCAATCCCTAAGGGTTTAAAAACTGGAAAGCTATAACCAACACAACTACTTTTAATTTCATGGAAAAAATAAATTTCCGCATTTTGAAACGCTCAACTTAGGTATTGGTTAATATGGATTGGTGGGGCACGGAAGGTCGCATTTCCCCAAGGCCTTTTTTATCGAGGCTTTGGGGTTTTTTTGTTATGTTAATTGAGATTGGTAAATAGATAGCCGTATTCTTTAGAATGGCACAGGGTTCTCCCTGGATACGTTTTTCTTTAACCTGTTAACTGTCTCATTATAAAAGGCTATCACCTCTCTCCTGCTGATCATGCCCAGAAAGTTTCTTGGGTCATCATCTGCTACAACAGGTATCATGTCTATGTTGCGCACGGTGAATTTTTGCAGAAGAGAGTTTATGTTTTCAGACGGGGTTGTGGTGATGACATCCTTTCTGGCAACATCCCGCATAAGTACAAGGTTCCCCAGGTGCTTGTCATCAAAGAGGCAGTGCCTGACATCATTTATTGAAAATATGCCGCTTAACTTTCCCTCTCTGTCCACAACAGGAAAGTAGTGCTGGTCAGTTGCACTGAAAAAACGGCAGAACTGTGAAAAACTCATATCTTCCGGGATGACGGCAAATGCCTTGGTGCCGTCAAAGATATCTTTTACCCGTATGTCTTCAAGGATGTCGGTGAAAAATTCACCCTTGTGGGCAGGAGAGTCAATTTTTGCCGGTACCTGTGCCCTGTAAAGGTCCCATCTTCGGCAAAGAAAATAGCTGAGGCTGCATACAAGCATACTTGGCAGGAGCAGATGATAGGAACTGGTGATTTCGCTTACCACGATTACTGCAGTAATTGGTACATTAGAGCTTCCAGCAAAAAATCCTGCCATCCCTACGATTATGAATGCTGCAGGGTTAGGCACCACTGTTGGCATAATTGAGTGAAAGAAGGTACCCACTGCACCTCCAATACACCCTCCAATTACCACTGACGGTCCAAATACACCGCCGCTTCCGCCAGAACCGATTGAAAATGCCGTCGCAAGTATCTTGCCCAGGGCCACTGCTAGGAAGAGCCACATGGTTATCTGATTGTCAAGGCCATCCTGGATAAATCCGTAGCTGAAGCCAAGTACCTGCGGCAGGAAAAGGGCCAGGGTGCCCGTGAGAATGCCTCCGATTGCAGGTTTTATCCACATAGGGATCTCAAGTTTTTGGAAGAAATCGTGAAAACCCCAAAATATTTTCACAAACAGGAATGCCCCTGCTGTCAGTGCAATGGCAAGTGCGGAGTAGGGTCCAAGTTCCAGTATGTTTGAGTATCTAAAATCCCCGGCCTGAAAAAGTGAGCCCCAGCCAAACACCGAGCAGAACAGAGAGTATGCCACAGTGGATGCAATTGCAGTGGGTATTATGACCTCAGCCTCGAACTCAGGCTGACTGTAAAGGATTTCAGCCGCAAAGAGTGCGCCGGTAAGTGGGGCCCTGAAGATTGATCCGATGCCTGCACCCATGCCGGCAGCCATGAGGATACGCATCTCCCGTTGTGTGAGTCCAAGTTTCTGAGCAAAAAGAGAGCCAAGGCCAGCACCGATCTGGCAGATTGGCCCTTCGCTTCCGCCTGAGCCGCCTGTGCCAAGCGTAATGAAAGAGGCGACTGTTTTTACAAATGGAACCTTGGGATTGATCAGTCCGTTTTTGTGATGGTATGCGCTTATGGCAGAGTCGGTTCCGTGTCCCTGGGCCTCGGGGCAGAAAAAATATACCAGAAGTCCGCTTAAAAGCCCGCCTATTGCAGGCATCATCCACAGCACCACAGGCCGTAACGGATGATGTGTGTGACCGAAAATAGGAGGGTCTCCTGCAGGGTGGCTGGGCCTGTAGCCGGCGAGAAAATCAAGGAAGAAAAAGTGTCCGAAGTTGCATAGAAAATGAAAGACTACCGCCCCGGTTCCAGCCATGAGACCAACAATGATGCAGTAAAAGAGCCATTTTCCCGTCTTTTGTCCGGGGTGTTTCAGTACCAGCCTGTCCAGCATGGAGGTTTTTTCCTTCCTGTTAAAGAATAATGCGGTTAATAACCTGAGAATAGGATTGCACTTTATACAAAAAAAACTGTTTAGTGAAGGGCATTTTCCATTAGTTTGTTCAGGAGTTGGAAAATGCAGGATATTGTTAAATCCATATTAAAAAGGCAATTGCATCGTTGACAATACTGGGGCAGAGGAATAATGTTAGTGCTTACTTTTTATTATGAGGCTCCCTTGTGGGCAGAGAAATATAAAATAGATAACAGAGGTACGTATAGATGACTAAGATGACCGGAAAAGAGATGGTCGTAGAGGCTCTCAAAAGGGAAGGAGTAGAAGTTTGTTTTGGATTCCCGGGAGGGGCCATTATTGATGTTTATGATACCCTTGAGAGAGATGGCACAATAAAGCATGTTCTGGTGAGGCACGAACAGGGTGCGACTCACGCAGCAGATGGATATGCCAGGGCAACAGGCAGGGTAGGGGTCTGCATTGCCACGTCAGGTCCGGGTGCTACCAATACTGTTACAGGCATTGCCACAGCCTATGCAGACTCTATCCCCATGGTCGTTTTTACCGGACAGGTACCTACCAGCCTTATCGGAAATGATGCATTCCAGGAAGTTGATATTGTGGGAATTACCCGTCCCTGCACCAAGCACAACTACCTTGTGAAGGATGTCAAGGACCTGCCCAGGATTTTGAAAGAGGCATTTACAGTTGCAAGGTCCGGTCGTCCTGGCCCTGTACTCATTGACCTGCCCAAGGATGTACAGAACGCAAAGGCAGAGTTTGATTATCCTGAAAAGATCAAATTCAGGTCATACAACCCTGTGTTAGAGCCGCATTCCAAGCAGATCGAGCGTGCTTACCGCATGATTGAAAAGTCCCGTCGCCCCATTTTTTATGTTGGCGGCGGCGTGGTCATAGCCAATGCTCACAAGGAGATGAAAGAGCTTGCCGAGATGCTCCATGCACCGGTGACCATGACACTTATGGGGTTGAGCGGCTTCCCCGGCACATCGGAACTGAGCCTTGGTATGCTGGGTATGCACGGGACATACTGTTCCAACATGGCCATGGCACATTCTGACCTTATAATAGCTGTTGGCGCCAGGTTTGATGACAGGGTTACCGGAAAGATTGACGCATTTGCCCCCAAGGCAAAGATTATCCATATTGATATTGATCCAACATCCATCCAGAAGAACGTAAAGGTGGATATCCCCATAGTTGGAGACTGCCGCAAGGCCCTGAAAAAGATAGTCAAGGCTGTGAAAAAGGCAGGCCGCCCCGCAGAGGCATGGAAGGAGCAGTTCCAGGAGTGGTGGGAACAGCTTCACGCATGGGAAGAGCGTCATCCCCTTACCTACAAGGAGGAACCCGGTGTCATCAAGCCGCAGTACGTTATCGAGCAGCTTTATGACCTTACAAAGGGCAAGGCCATTATCTCCACTGAGGTTGGTCAGAACCAGATGTGGACAGCCCAGTTCTACAAATTTGATGAGCCAAGGAGTTTCCTCACCTCTGGAGGTCTTGGAACCATGGGTTACGGACTTCCTGCTGCAATCGGGGCGCAGATGGCCTTTCCTGACAAGCTTGTTATTGATGTTGCCGGTGACGGCAGTATCCAGATGAACATCCAGGAGCTTGCCACTGCCCAGCAGGAGAAGCTGAATGTCAAGGTGGTAATACTGAACAACCAGTTCCTTGGCATGGTGCGTCAGTGGCAGGAACTCTTTTATGACCGTGTCTATGCTGCAACTGATTTCACCTTTACGCCTGATTTCGTTAAGATTGCTGATGCTTACGGGGCAACAGGACTCAGGGCAACCAAACCTGAAGAGGTCAGAGAGGTGCTTGAGAAGGGTCTTGAGACCCCTGGTGTTGTAATAATGGAATTCATTATTGCAAGGGAAGAGGGTGTATTCCCAATGGTACCAGCCGGCAAGGCAACAACAGAGATGCTGCTTGTCTAGGGCCTGGGAACATTCATGTTACTCCCATGAGGCGCCTGAAACCGGAATCTGAAAAGTTCCCGGCAGCGGAATGGATTAGCACCATAAAAAAGTAATCAGGAGTTTTATTTCAATGAAACATAAGCATACATTGTCAGTTCTTGTGGAGAATACGCCTGGCGCCCTGTCCCGCATTACCGGGCTGTTCAGCGGGCGCGGCTTTAATATTGAAAGTCTCTGCGTTGCAGCCACCCTGGATCCCACTCTTTCTCACCTGACCCTTGTGACCACAGGTGATGATTTTATTATTGAGCAGATCATAAAGCAGCTTAACCGCCTGGTTGATGTTTACAAGGTGGTGGATGTTACAGAGGGTGTCTATGTAGAGAGGGAGATGGCCCTTGTAAAGGTCAAGGCAGAGGATGAGACACGTGCAGAGGTGCTTCGCATGTGCGATATCTTCCGCTGCAAGGTTGTGGACGTAAGCCCCAAGACTTACACCATTGAGGTGACCGGGCCTGAGTCAAAGTTAAAGGCAGTCATTGAACTCCTAAAGCCAATTGGAATCAAGGAGATTGCGCGTACCGGTACCATTGCAATGGTGCGTGAGAAAAAGACTGTTTGACGGTTGATTAACTGTTAAGATTAAACTTAATTAGTTTTAAAAAAGCGCCTGCACACCCGGTGTTCCCTTAACAGGAACAATTCTGACCAGCAGATGTGCAGGCATAAGAATATTTCAAGGAGTATTAAATGCGTATATTTTATGAAAAAGATGCCCCCCTGTCTCCTATTGAGAATAAAACTGTTGCCATTATCGGATATGGCAGCCAGGGGCATGCCCATGCCCAGAATCTGAGAGACAGCGGTATCAATGTTGTTGTTGGCCAGCGTCCAGGTTCAGCCAACTATGACTTGGCAGTAAAACACGGTTTTGAGCCAGTAAGTGCTGCTGAGGCTGCTGAGAATGCAGACATCATAATGATGCTTGTCCCTGACCATGTTCAGGGAGATATTTATCGTGACGCCATAGCTCCCGGGCTCAAACCCGGTAACATGCTCATGTTTTCTCATGGCTTTAATATCCATTTCGGCCAGATTGTTCCTCCAGCCGATGTTGACGTTACCATGGTTGCACCCAAGGGGCCTGGCCATCTGGTAAGGCGTGAGTATGAGATCGGTGCCGGAGTTCCATGTCTTGTCGCAGTGCACCAGGATGCCACAGGCAATGCCCTGGAGAATGCGCTTGGGTATGCCAACGGCATTGGCGGGGCACGGGGTGGAGTCATTGAAACAACCTTCCGTGAAGAGACAGAGACAGACCTCTTTGGTGAGCAGTGTGTGCTCTGCGGTGGTGCTGCCGAGCTTATAAAGGCAGGTTTTGAGACCCTGGTAAATGCCGGTTATCAGCCAGAGATTGCATATTTTGAGTGTTGCCACGAGCTCAAACTTATTGTTGACCTCATCTATGAGGGCGGGCTTGCCAACATGCGTTACTCCATCAGTGATACTGCCGAATACGGTGACCTTACCCGCGGAAAGCGTATTATAACTGATGAGACCAGGAAAGAGATGCGCAAGATCCTTGAAGAGATCCAGACTGGTGAGTTTGCCAAGGAGTGGCTGCTTGAGAACAAGGTCAACAGGCCGGCTTTCAATGCCATGCGCAGACAGCAGGCAGAGCATCCCATTGAAGAGGTAGGTGCCAGGCTTCGTGATATGATGAGCTGGCTCAAGAAAAAGTAGCGTTCCACCATGCGTCCGGAGCAAATTCCAGTGGCCCGTGAGGGTGTGCCTTTCATAGGTGCCGCGGCTCTGGCATCAGTGGTGTTTGCGCTGCTTGAATGGCCTGTGCCGGCCGTGGCTGCATTAGCAGTTACGGCCTTTGTTCTTTATTTTTTCAGGGACCCGGAAAGGGTAGTTCCGGCTGAAGATAATCTGATCATAGCCCCTGCTGACGGCAAGGTTGTTGATATTCAGGTGGTAGATGATCCTCCCCTGTTAGGTGGAAGTTCAAGGCGTATAAGTATTTTCATGAACGTCTTTAATGTACATGTGAATCGTTCACCAGTCTCTGGTGCTGTCCGTGAGATAACCTACATGCCCGGCTCCTTTCTTCCTGCGGACAAGGAACGGGCTATGGTGCAGAATGAGCAGAATGCCCTTCTGATTGAAGACAGACACGGACGTGCCATCACAGTGGTTCAGGTGGCAGGCCTTATTGCCAGGCGAATAGTTTGCAGGGCTGAAACCGGCGACTGGCTGAGGCGTGGGGAAAGGTTTGGAATGATCCGCTTTGGATCACGCCTTGACTGTTATGTGCCTACGGAATGCAGGGTTCTTGTTTCTCATGGAGATAAGACAGTAGCAGGACAGACAGTCCTTGCAGAATGGATCAGTAAAGATGCCTGATTCCTCCAGGCCAGATTTTTTAGATACACAAGATGAAATAGAGATGTCTTCCACAGCCGACAGAATGCGTAAAAGACCAAGGCGCGGGATCTATATTCTGCCCAATCTATTTACATCGGCCAGCCTGTTCAGCGGATTTTATTCCATGATTGCAGCTATTCAGGCAAACTACGATGCGGCTGCATGGGCAATATTGATTTCCGGGGTTTTTGACGGCCTTGACGGTCGGGTTGCCCGTATGACCGGAACAACCAGCAAATTCGGAGTGGAGTATGATTCCCTTGCAGACATGGTTGCCTTTGGTGTGGCGCCTGGAATCCTTGCCTTTCTGTGGGGGCTTCAGGGGTTTGGCCGTCTGGGCTGGCTTGCAGGGTTCCTGTTTGTTGCCACCACAGCACTGAGGCTCGCCCGGTTCAATACCCTAAGTGAGAGCAGGCTGGCAGACAAAAAGTACTTCATGGGTCTTCCCTGTCCTTCTGCTGCAATAATGCTGGCAACCACAGTGCTTCTGGTCCACCATATCGGAATTACAGGACAGGTGCGTCATTACGGCGTTTTGTTGATGGTTTACGCCCTGTCATTTCTAATGGTGAGTAACGTCCGCTATTACAGCTTCAAGGAGGTTCGCTGGATACAGCAGCATCCCTTCAGCTCCATGGTCGGGCTTATACTTGCAATGGTGGTGGTTGCTATTGAACCCAGTGTTACATTGTTCATGTTATTCATGGTTTATGTCCTGTCCGGTCCTCTCCTTATCACCGTGCAGACCCTGAAGGCAAGGAGGTCAGGGGCTGCACATAAGGAGCATGTCAGGGGCGGGGGAAAATAATCCCTTAAAAATTTGTTATACCTAGATTGAGCGATTGTCGGATTTGCTGCAGATCCGCGAAAGAGGAATTTTCATAATAGTCAGCTATATGGAAATTCCTCTGACAAAGGATATGCAGTAAATACGGCAATCCCGAAGGGTTTCAAAACTGGAAAGATATGATCGACATAACTCCTTTTAATTTCGTTGAAAAACAATTTTCCAGATTTTGAAACGCTCAATCTAGGTTATAATTACTCCGGAATCATCCGGAGTAAAGTTCCGGACATTAAAGCCCGGCTTTTGTGTCCAGTTTTGCCTGCCGAAAACGTAATACCGTGAATTTGCAGGTTTTGGCATCTTGGACAGATAACCTTCAGGTTTGAGTCGTTGGGCTTAAAAGATACGGTTACAGCGGTCCGGGACAAGATGTCTCCTGGTAATTTGAACCAGGGAACAGGAATATGAACATGGAAGAAAAGAGCAGAAAGCCGGAAAACAGGATTATAATTTTTGATACCACTCTTCGTGACGGGGAGCAGTCTCCAGGTGTATCCCTCAATGTAGATGAAAAGATTCAGATAGGCCGTCAGCTTGAACGGATGGGTGTAAATGTTCTGGAGGCAGGTTTTCCTGTGGCATCCCCAGGGGATTTCCAGGGCGTCAAGCGTCTTGCCGATGAGCTTCAGGGTCTGCAGGTGGCAGCCCTTGCCAGGGCATCAAAAAAAGATATAGATACTGCCTGGGAGGCAATCAAGGGAGGGGCAAATCCCAGGATTCATACATTTCTTGCCACCTCGGATATTCATCTCAAGTACAAGCTCAGAAAGACACGGGAAGAGGTGCTTGAGATGGCCTCGGCAGCAGTAAGGCATGCTGCCTCATACACCTCCAATGTGGAATTTTCTGCTGAAGATGCCAGCCGCAGTGATCTTGATTTTCTTTGCAGGGTGTTTGAGGCAGTGATTGATGCCGGCGCAACAACCGTTAATTTTCCGGATACAGTGGGGTATGCAATACCGTGGGATTTCGGACGCATGGTTCGCTATCTCATGGAGAACACCAAAAATATCCACAAGGCGGTTTTAAGTGTTCACTGTCACAATGATCTGGGCCTTGCCACTGCCAATGTCCTTGCTGCAATAGATAACGGGGCAAGGCAGGTGGAGTGTACAGTGAACGGAATCGGTGAGCGTGCTGGAAATACTGCCATGGAAGAGGTTGTCATGGCAATACGCACCAGAAATGACTGCCTGCCTTACCATACGGACATTGTTACTACGGAAATTACTGCAGCCAGCCGGCTGGTTGCCACCTTAACTGGAATGCAGGTGCAGCCCAACAAGGCCATTGTGGGGAGCAACGCATTTGCCCATGAGTCAGGCATTCACCAGGATGGTGTGTTAAAGGAGCGGACAACCTACGAGATCATGGACCCGCGGGATGTTGGGCTTTCCCAGGGTTCACTTGTGCTTGGGAAACATTCAGGAAGGCATGCACTCAAGGCACGCCTTGAAGAGCTTGGCTATTCGCTTTCAGATGAGGAAATAGACAGCGTTTTTGTCCGTTTCAAGGAGCTTGCCGATCGCAAGAAAGAGATTTTTACAGAGGACCTCAAGGTTCTTGTGGCAGGAGAAATACTGAAGATACCTGAACGCTATACCCTGCGGTATCTTCATGTTGCAGGGGGAAGCGGCATAAGGCCTACTGCAACGGTTGCCATTGAAGAAGATGGTCAGGAAAAGGTGACATGTTCACTCGGTGCAGGGCCTGTGGATGCTGCGTTTCAGGCAGTTAAGAGCCTTGTAAGCACAGAAAGCACCCTCCTCAGGTATAACGTACAGTCTATTACCGGTGGCACTGACGCCCTTGGCAAGGTTACAGTTCGTCTGAGGGATGGTGATGTGGAGGTAAATGGCCAGGGTGCTGATCCTGACATTATCACTGCCAGTGTGAAGGCCTATCTCAATGCCCTGAACAGGCTTGAGTACATGAAGCAGTAAAGAGAGAGAATACAGGAGTTAGAGTATATCATGAGTTCAATGACAATTGCTGAAAAGATACTTGCGGCGCATGCCGGGCTTGATTCTGTAAAGCCCGGTCAGTTGGTTGATGTGCCGGTTGATATGACCCTGGGAAATGACATTACTGCACCTATTTCCATCAAGATATTCAGGGATACAGGGGTAAAGTCGGTTTTTGACAGGGAGAAAATCGCCCTTGTTGCAGATCACTTCACCCCCAACAAGGATATCAAGAGTGCAGAGCAGGTCAGAATGCTCAGGGAGTTTGCACAGGAGCACAACATCCTGCACTATTACGAAGGCGGAAATTGCGGAGTTGAGCATGTCCTTCTGCCTGAAAGGGGTATCGTTGTTCCAGGGGATGTTGTTATAGGTGCTGACAGCCACACCTGTACATACGGTGCGCTTGGCGCCTTTGCCACCGGTGTTGGCAGTACCGATCTTGCCGCTGCCTGGATAAGGGGGCGTACCTGGTTCAGGGTGCCTGAGTCCATCAAGTTTGTTTATAAGGGCGAGCTTAAGCCCTGGGTAGGGGGCAAGGATCTGGTCCTCCACGCCATTGGAGATGTAGGTGTTGACGGCGCCCTTTACATGGCAATGGAGTTTACCGGCCCTGTGATTGAAAAGCTTCCCATGGCAGATAGGTTTACCATGTCCAACATGGCAATTGAGGCAGGTGGAAAGGTTGGCCTGATCAATCCTGATGAAACAACAGAAAAATGGGTAAAGGAGCGCACCTCACGTCGGTACAAGATCTATACAAGTGACCCGGATGCTGAATATGCAAGGGTTATTGAGTATGACTGTGGCGAAATTGAGCCCCAGGTGGCATTTCCTCACCTTCCTGAAAATGCACGCCCGGTTTCTCAGGCAACTCATGTGACAATTAACCAGGTGGTGATTGGTTCCTGCACTAATGGACGGACTGAGGATTTTGAGCTGGCCGCCTCTGTCCTTAAGGGGAAAAAGGTTGCGCCTGGTGTCCGCCTGATCATTCTTCCTGCAACGCCCCAAGTTTATTCCGATTGCCTGGACAGAGGACTCCTTCGTATCTTTGCGGATTGTGGAGCCATAATTGGTCCTCCCACCTGTGGTCCCTGTCTTGGAGGGCACATGGGTATTCTGGCAAAGGGAGAGCGTGCTGTAGCCACAACCAACAGGAACTTTGTTGGGCGTATGGGACATCAGGAGAGCGAGGTGTATCTTGCCAATCCTGCAGTGGCTGCAGCAAGTGCAGTGCTTGGAAGAATCGGAAGTCCTGAAGAGCTGTAGTTATACGTTCCAGAAAAAGACAAATGCTTCTGAATTCCACGGCTGGGAAACAGTTATCTCTATTGATAGAGTTTCGGATTTGCAGCATTCTGAAAATAATCAAACTGTAAGGAAATATTCAGCGCAGGATTCATCTCCTGCCTTGAAAGATAAAAGGTACTGATATGAAATTTAAAGGAAAGGTATGGAAATTCGGTAAGAATATTGATACTGACTTGATAATTCCTGCCCGCTATCTCAACACATCTGATCCTGAAGAACTTGCCAGGCACTGCATGGAAGATGCAGATCCTGAATTTTCATCCAAGGTACAGCCAGGAGATATTATTGTGGCAGACACCAACTTCGGATGCGGTTCTTCCCGTGAACATGCGCCTATTGCCATAAAGGCTGCCGGTGTAGCCTGTGTCATCGCCCCCAGTTTTGCCCGCATCTTTTATCGAAACGCCTTTAATATGGGGCTTCCTATTTTTGAATGTAAAGAGGCTGTAAGCGCAATAGATGAAGGCGATGTGGTCGAGGTGGACGCAGGCAGCGGCACAATTTCCAATACGACAAAGGGTGTCACAGTTCATGCCCAGCCGATTCCTGAGTTCATGCAGGAACTTATAGCTGATGGCGGACTCATCCCCCATGTTATGAAAGGCAAATAATATTACAGGAGGAAGATAATGACTACATATAAGATTGCAGTAATTCCAGGCGATGGAACCGGCCCTGAGGTGGTTACCGAGGGTGTGAAGGTGCTTGAGGCAGCGGCCTCAAAGTTTGGCTTCGCCCTTGATATGACATGGTATGATTACGGCGGAGACCGTTATCTAAAGACCGGTGAGGTGCTTCCTGAGGGCGCAGTAGAGGACCTTAAGCAGTATAAGGCCATATATCTTGGCGCCATCGGCCATCCAGATGTTAAGCCCGGTATCCTTGAAAAGGGTATTCTGCTGGCGCTTCGTTTTGCCCTTGACCAGTATGTGAATCTCAGGCCGGTTATCCTGTATCCTGGGGTGGAAACTCCTCTTAAGGACAAAGGCCCTGAGGATATTGATTACGTTGTTGTTCGTGAGAATACAGAGGGCCTTTATGCAGGTGCAGGCGGATCGCTCAAAAAGGGCACACCAGATGAGGTTGCTGTGCAGGAGTCCATTAACACCCGCAAGGGAGTTGAGCGCTGTATCCGTTTTGCTTTTGAGTACTGCCGCAAGCGCAACAAGAAGAAACAGGTAACACTCTGCGGCAAGACCAATGTCCTTACCTATGCATTTGACCTGTGGGAGCGCACCTTTTACGAAGTTGCCAAGGAGTATCCTGATATAAAGACCGATTACGCCCATGTTGATGCAACTTGCATGTGGATGGTTAAGAACCCTGAGTGGTTTGATGTTATTGTTACTGACAACATGTTTGGTGATATTATTACTGACCTTGGTGCCATTACCCAGGGTGGCATGGGCATAGCTGCTGGTGGCAATATAAATCCAGAGGGTGTCTCCATGTTTGAGCCAATCGGAGGTTCAGCCCCGAAATACACCGGCAAGAACGTGATAAATCCCATGGCAGCAATATGTGCTGGCCAGATGATGCTTGACTATCTGGGTGAAACAGAGGCTGCAAAGGCGGTGGAAAATGCTGTGCGCAAGGCAGTAAGCCAGGACCTGAAGAGCCTGTCAGCAGGCAAGATGGGTTATTCCACCTCTGAGGTTGGTGACCTTGTGGCTGGATATGTGAAAGAGGGGTAACAGGTAAAATGTCACGAAAGTTTAATGTGGCTGTGGCTGGTGCCACCGGTGCGGTGGGCCAGATGATGATTAAGGTGCTTGAGGAAAGGGATTTTCCTGTAAATGAGATCCGTTATCTGGCATCTGAGCGTTCCGAGGGAAAGGAACTTGCCTTCAAGGGTGAAAAGGTGGTGGTTCAGAAACTTGGCCACGACTCCTTTGATGGAATAGATATTGCTCTCTTTTCCGCAGGTGGAGGCAGGAGCCTTGAGTATGCCCCGTCTGCTGCAAGTGCAGGGGCAGTGGTCATAGACAATTCAAGCGCCTGGCGCATGGACCCTGAAGTGCCCCTGGTTGTGCCTGAGGTAAATCCTCACGCCGTTGCCGGCTACACCAAAAAGGGCATCATTGCCAACCCCAACTGTTCCACCATTCAGATGGTTGTTGCTCTCAAGCCCCTGCATGACTATGCAGGCATAGAGCGCATTGTGGTCTCCACGTACCAGGCAGTTTCCGGGACAGGCCAGAAGGCAATTGATGAGCTTGAGGCTGAGGTAAAGCAGTGGGCAGCCGGTGCAGGTCAGGGCAAGGGCGCCAAGGGATTTGCTGGGGATTATGAGTATAGTGCATACCCGTACCAGATCGCCTTTAACTGCCTGCCACATATAGATGTGTTCACTGAAAATGGCTACACAAAGGAAGAGATGAAGATGGTGAACGAGACCAGGAAGATCCTGGAGGACGATTCCATCAAGGTCTCTGCTACCACGGTCCGTGTCCCTGTTTTTTACAGCCATTCAGAGTCCGTCAACCTTAAGTTTGGAAAACCTGTAAGTGCAGACAAGGCAAGAGCGCTTCTTGGGGCTGCCCCTGGTGTAAAGGTGGTAGATGATGTATCAAAGAATATCTATCCCATGCCACTTGATGCAGAGGGCCAGGATCTAACCCTTGTAGGGCGGATAAGAGAGGATATTTCCCAGGAAAATGGTCTTGATCTTTGGATTGTTGCAGACAACATCCGTAAGGGCGCTGCCACCAATGCTGTTCAGATTGCAGAACTGATGGTTGAGAAATATCTTTGATTTTTGCTATATCGCTAGTTAAAAAGGCGGGTTTTTAAACCCGCCTTTTTGCGTTATTGGTACTGATTTTTCGAATTGTTTAGTATTCCAGGGTGCTATTGGCAAGGTTAGTGGATAGAGCCAATAACCATTACCGTTAGTCGCCACTCATAATACAGAGCAACCCTCCATTAACATTAACACGAAATATCATGTCTGATATTCCATCATTATTGATGTCCGCCGTGTCAAAAAATACCAGGTTACCTATGTAATTCATAAGTGTTATTGGCCCATTGAGCGTGTAACCATCCAATATCCATAGCTCATACACACCAGCATCGGGATTCAGCGTTACAATGTCATTAAGGCCATCCCCATTGAAATCTCCAGACGATGTTATAACGGTGCTGCCCTGGATAAGGTCTTGGTAAGGGTTTTCTAATCCCTGCATTATGTCAAAATCCACATTGTGGGTGTTCAGTGCTACAAACATGTTATAGGAAGGGTTGATGTTTAGCAGCAGGTCTGCAGTACCATTGCGATCATAATCACCAATGCCTGTAAAAACTATTAGTGGATTGTTAATGAAAAGGGTACATTGGGATGTGTTAAGCAGTCCATTGCCGTCAAATAACCAGAAGCTGAGTAATCCTGTTTTGCGATCGTGGTATAAGAGATCATTGTAACCATTACCGTCAAAATCAGCTGGTCCTAAAATTTCTCCATCTTCCATTTCAAGGCCATTAACTATAATCTCATGATCAATGCCCTGATATGACGTGAAATTTATTGCCAGTCTCCCTGTTTGTCTGTTTATCATTATTAGGTCATCATAGCTGTCAGCATTCATGTCGCCGCATCCAAACAGCTGCCAGCCATTTTTAATTGCCTCCAAGTCCATGCTTTCAGATAAATTGTTGTTGTCAGAGAAGCTGTGCCAGAGTGAAGGCTGGGTCAACTGTGTTCCGTCTGAAAGGGATACATAAAATCCATCGTGACCCAGGAAAATAACATCTTCATAGCCGTCACCGTTTATATCCCCTGTGGCTGCCTGAACTGATGAGCTGTTTCCTTCCTCGCCAGCAACACTGTCCAGGTAAACGAAAGAATATGAGTATGATGGGAATTGTTCGCCGTTGTCTGTTGCCTTGTCAGCTCCT
>WGBG01000081.1 GCA_015494395.1 Deltaproteobacteria bacterium | reverse complement strand
TCGTTCATTGCATGATCCCCTGCAACAACCATCATTGGTTTAAGAACAACCTTTTTGATTCCTGCGTGTTTTAACTGCTCAACAACATGTGTAAGTCCGGGAAAACCCTCCACAGTGCCGATTACAGTTAGCACATCCGGATATGCCCTGCGCATTTCATCCTGGAACTGGAGATATGATCCACCTGACGGGAAGTAGTCATTTCCATGTCCCATATAGACAAGGGCTGCCTTTTCCTTTTTAGCCAGGGCTGCGTCTGAGGCAAGCGCCTTTACTGTACTCTTGATATCCTCTTCATAGGGATGGGCAGGCCCGAATGTACCAAGTGCAGGACGTCCAACAACAAGCTTGTTAAATGGCATGAATTTGGGCTTGATGGTCTTGATAGAGTTAAGGCCCCTGACATAGCTGCAGAGGTCAAGGAACTCTTCAGCAGGTGCAATATGTGTTGGCTGAACAACGATGTTGTCAAAGCCTGCATCCTGCAGGTTTGCAATGGTTGCAAGCGGGCCCTGAACATGGAGTATGTCTTTTGGTACGTCAGGATGGTTCCTGGCATAATCAGGGTCATTTGCCCGTTTCTGCCAGATTTTTCTGATAATATTTGATGTAAAGGCGATTTTCACAGGAGTTTCAGGATAGGCCATTTTGATTTCTTCTCTTATATTAAGAAGGGCCTTTAGTGCAGGTTCCACTGTGGTGCCGAACATGGCAAGCACGATTGCATTTTTGTGTACCACCTTGTGTTCTGAAGCGCATGCGAAACCTGTGGGCAGGGAAAGCGCCAGAGCCAGGGTTAAAAAACATGCCGTGAGTGAAGAAAATACCTTGTACATAAAAAAACCTCCCTTTCTCACGGTCCGGGTAACAGACTTTGGGCATAAAAAAACCCGGACCAATTTTTGAATTGATCCAGGATTGCCCTGTTTAACCCTGGAAGGTTTTCTTGGGGCAGCCTCCATGCCAGGGAGGATACCATTTTGTTTCAGGCAGGTCTTCTGACTTCCCCGCCCTGACCAGCGGCCTTCCCAGGATTCATTTTAATCCCAGTGACACACAGAGGCTGGCAGGGTTTTTCCGCATTAATGTTAACTGGATTGAGCGATTGTCGGATTTGCTGCAGATCCGCGAAAGAGGAATTTCCTTAATAGTCAGCTATATGGAAATTCCTCTGACAAAGGAGTGCAGTGAATCCGGCAATCCCGAAGGGTTTCAAAAGTTGAAGAGCACGATACATGTAACTCCTTTTAATTTCGTAAAAAATCATTTCTTCACACTTTTGAAACGCTCAACTCAGGTGTTAATGAATGCGGCAGGGTTACAGCGGCGGGCTCCGTCCCGGACTTGCACCGGGTTCCCTTTTCATCCGGCACTGCCGGACACCTGAAAACAGCAGGCAAGATACAATTATTGAGAGAAATCGTCAAGTAGTGCAGGCTACCACACCCCGCGAAGCCCCAGTTCCCTCCTGATTTTATCAATTCTTCTCTCAAGGCCAATGCGCCAAACCGCATGGATTCGTGCAGCGGGCGGGGTTATGAGTTCTGGCAATCCATAAACCAGCCTGTTTGCAGCATGGCTTGCCTCAATCACTGCCTCAATGGAACGCGCCCCGTACTTGTACTCTGCAATAAGCAGGCGGAGCAAAAGTCCTGATGTCTTGCGTGCTGCCTTCTTCCAGTGACTGTCCATCTGATGGGCTATAATAAAGGCGCGTTTCAGGAGTATCCGTCTCAGTTCTTCAAGTTCCTCCCTTGAGGCAGAATCCCTGAGAAGCTTTTCCGGAATCTCAATGCTGTCAATATCCATTACCACCCTGAGCCTGCTCATGAAATCCGGAATTTTCAGGATCTTTACAAGCCGCTGTGTCTGAGGATCTTTATCCTGCAGCATCAGCTCCATTGCCTCCCAGGAATATTTTACCCCGCCTGCAAAGACAAATATGGACCTTCCAATATAACGGGGAATGCCATGTATGTATGTGACGCCATCCTGCATGGAGGGTAGAAAATAACGCAGGTATCCAAACTCGTTTCCGTCATACATGCAGTCAAATTCATCCCAGAAGGCTACCGGAACCTTGCCCTTTGCAACCGAGGCTCTTACCAGGTCAATAGCAGAATTGATCTCCTCAGGTCCTGAAAATTGTGTAAGGTTAAATTCAAAGAACTCAAAGGGGTCATTATCGAGTCCCTTTGAAATTACCCTTGCAACCTGTTCAACAGCAAAGGATTTGCCTGCCCCTGGAGGCCCAAAAACCCCAATGCAAAGTGGACGTTTGAAGCTCTCCTTTGTGACATAACTCTCCATCACCCCCTGAAGGGTGACAACCGGTGCGATCTCAGCAGGGTCTGTGGTCCTGAGTGCCCCGACCTGGAATATACGAAGCCGGTTAAAGCCATCCTTTCTGTTAACCTCCTCCTTTAGCTGTTTGAGCACAGAGAGAATAATTCCCATGTAGCCAAGGCGTTTTTCCATCTCAATCTCAGGCGTATTATATGGGCACGAAATGGTGGTCTCGAAGAAATTCCTGATTGACTGTTTTCTTGCCTGGTTCCATGCCTGGCATGCAACCTCTTCAAGAATTTTATCAAACTCAGGGCTATATGGTTTAAGCTCAAAAAATGCCGGTTCAGCAACAGTTTCAAGAAAAGAGCAGCTATGTCCATCCGGATATATGGAGGAGAAGTCAAGGTTGGGGAATTCAAGTTCCTTATCAAAGTAATAGCCCTCTTCAGCAAGCTGCTGCCAATTCATGAGGACCTTTTTTGACAGATCAAAAAAATAGCTTCGATGAAAGTGGGGACCTTTGCTTGCAAGACTGTCCACTGCCAGTATCGCAGGGACTATGGTGTCATAACATGGTACTGATCTCCGGCCTGAAAGCGTGCTTTTCCTTGGCAATGCCCTTTCAAAATGGCGAAACATTGCCCTTTCCGGGCCTGCATAGAGCAGCGCATTTGGAAACATCTCTACAAGTATGTGACACTTGAAACCATTTCTTTCCGCATCCCAAAGGGCAACCTCTTCTGATTTTAATGCCCTGATGCTCATTGCCACAAGGGACTCCCATACAACAGCACTGTCCATCTCCATTCGGCTGGTTTCAAGGTCTGAAAGCCGGTTTACAAGTATGAAAGAGTGGCCAAAGGCGTTGGCGTAAGAGTGCCAGTGGGCAGCAGTAATTCCAAGTCCGATTACCCAGGCACCGGGATTTTTGCGTTTTAGCTCCAAGGCTATATCAGGCGGGAATCCCCCATCGTCAATTATCAGTATGCCGGTATTGTCCTCAAAAGTTTTGGACTCAAGGTATTCAGGGGGAATTTTGTCAGGCTCGCCCTGTCTGCCTCCAGGTGGAAGTATCTGGTGGACCATGAACCAGCCGCTCTGCCCTGACACAGGTATTCCACCATGTTTTTTGAACAGTTGAAAGACCTGTTTTTGCCGGCCATAGGTGACGGTGTTTATCAGGGGGGAAATGCCATGGGTGGTAAGAAATGATGATAACCAGGTAAGGCACTGGTCCACTCTACCTTCATCGATTGTAACCCTTCCTGCCAGCAGCTCTATGAAATCACCTGGATTATAACCATACTCCGGAAGACTTCCCTCCTGCATTAGGCTGACCTCCTTGACAGGAAGGTTGGTGATAGACGCATTTGATCCAAGAAGCAGAATCTTGTGGTTAGATGGCATGGCGTTTCTCCTGAAGGCATGTCATGTTAAATTTTATTTTTTATGATAGCTGGTCACCAGGTTTATTACAAATGGGAAATTAAGATGATTTTACCACTCATTGGGTGTATAAGGTGTTTCAGGACAAGAAGTTTAATAAGTTACCGTGAAAATAGCTCAAAGCTGAAAGCTCAAGGCTCAAAGGAAAAGAAGCCATGTTTGCTTTAAACTTCCGACTTTGAGTCTTGAGCTAACCTTCATGTCAGGGGGTGACAACTCCCATGTCATGAAAGTTTATGAGGGCAAACTTGTATGGATTGCAAAGTAATATGTACGGAAATTGCAGTAAGGCTTGATACAGGCCCTGATATAAGAGATATTACAGGTGATTTTTTATCAGCATTAACTGTAAGCGGTATTACGGACGGCGTGTTGACTGCAAATGTCATTGGCTCCACCGGCTCCCTGACCACCATAGAGTATGAACCGGGTGTCGTTCAGGACCTGAAGGATGCCATTGAAAGGCTGGCCCCCAGGGATGCACAATACCGGCATGAACTCGCCTGGCATGATGGAAACGGTCACAGCCACGTGCAGGCAGCCCTTTTAGGGCCATCAATAGCCATCCAGATCAGGGGAGGACGGTTATGCCTTGGTACCTGGCAGCAGGTGGTGGCAATAAATCATGATAACAAGGCAAGGACCCGTCGGATTGCCATAACCATAACCGGCACGCCGGGAAGATAGCATGAATAAAGTACAGGACGCTCCTGATCAGGATAAAAAACAGCTTCAGAGTGATGTTCATCGCCTGAGAGTAAAGGATAAGGAGATAATCCTCGTTGGAACCGCACACATTTCAAAACAGTCAGCGGATCTTGTGCGGGAGATTATTGAAACAGAGATGCCGGACTGCGTATGTGTTGAGCTTGATGAGAAACGCTACAAGTCTCTTTCTGACAGGAAGAGATGGGAAGCGCTTGACATAAAGGAGATCATTCGAAAAAAACAGCTAGGTCTTTTGATAGCAAACCTAGTCCTTGCCTCCTATCAGAAAAAGCTGGGCGACCAGATCGGAATGATGCCGGGAAGTGAGTTGATGGAGGCAGTAAAGTGTGCCGAGAGTGCCGGGATTCCTGTTTCTTTGTGTGACCGTGATGTTGGTGTTACGCTTAAACGGGCATGGAGGAGCACGCCTCTGTGGAAAAAGTCATGGCTTCTTGCAACTCTCCTTGCAAGTCTCTTTGACAAGACTGAAATAACAGAGGAAAAACTTGCAGAGCTTAGGCAGACAGATGTGCTTACCGAGCTTCTCGAGGAGATCGGTGAGGCCATGCCGGAACTTAAAACCGTTCTGATAGATGAGAGAGATACCTTTCTCTCCGAAAAGATCAAGGCAGCCAAAGGGGAAAAAATAGTGGCTGTGGTTGGGGCAGGGCATGTCGAGGGCATAAAGAGGGCACTTTATGAAGACCGTTCAGATGTGATGGATGAGATCAGCTCTGCAGGGGAGCCGTCCCGAGTATGGAAGGTGCTTGGCTGGGCAATCCCTGCAATTATAATAGGCTCTCTAGGATATATTGCATGGAACAAGGGAGCGGCTGTTGCAGGAGACAATGTGGTTTACTGGATCCTTGCAAACGGCATCGCCTCTGCTGCCGGGGCGGCAGTGGCACTTGCCCACCCCTGGACAATACTTTCTGCATTTGTGGCAGCACCTATTACAAGCCTCACCCCGGTAATTGGTGCCGGCTACGTCACCGCCTTTGTTCAGACCATGGTATGTCCGCCTGTGGTAGGAGAATTCCAGACTGCCATACAGGACATGACTACCTTCAAAGGCTGGTGTAAAAACAGGCTCCTCAAGGTCTTTACAGCATTTCTTCTTCCCGGTTTCGGGAGTATGATTGGAACGTGGCTCGGGGGATACCGTATTGTGTCTAATCTTTTTTAGGGAGTATTTTCCTCCTCCTGAATCCTGAATTGAGCGTTTCAAAAGTTTGAAGAAATGATTTTACACGATATCAAAAGGAGTTACACCTATAATACTCTTCAAGTTTTGAAACCCTTCGGGATTGCCGTATTCACTGCATCTCCTTTGTCAGAGGAATTCCCATATAGGCGACCATTATGGAAATTCCTCTTTTGCGGATCTGCAGCAAATCCGACAATCGTTCAATCCAGGTGAATGTATGTCCCTGGCTGATTATTACTGCTTGTTACATGAAACCATGTAGTTCGGAAAATGAAACCGTTTATTTCGGAGGTGGCAACAGAAAACCGGGAATCTTGAGCGATCTCCTTCAGGATCATATTGAGAAGATTCCTCCTGGCGGTTCCATAGACTGGGTAACCTATTATTTCAGGGATAGACGACTTGCAAAGGCTCTGGTAAGGGCCAGGGAGAGGGGGGTTAAGGTAAGGGTAACCCTGGATGGCAGTCCGAGGACCAAGTTTGCCAATGATGCCGTAATATCCATTCTTCAGGGGAGGGACGGAATCGGAGACGGCTTCAGGAAATCAATGCCTCTGGGCCGTTTTTTCAGGCTTCATACCAAGCTGTACTGTTTTTCTCATCCAATACCACATGCCCTTGTAGGTAGCTTTAACCCTTCCGGGGATCTTCCAGAGGAACACCCTGAAATCCTTAAAGAGATAGGAGACCAGTACAGGGGTTTCAATTTTTTAGTTTCAATTAGAGAGCCTTATCTTGTAAAAAGACTTGTCGAGCATGCACGCTGGATTAATAAAAGGGACGCCAGGCCTTGGCTTCCATGTGCCATCCACCAAAATAGGATCTTTGACTCCGGCAATACAAAACTCTTTTTTTTACCAAGTATTCGGCAGCTTCCTGTCAGGCAACTTTTCAAGCACATGGACCAACGCGCCCAATGCCGTATTGCAGCCTCACACATAAAGGGTAAGTATGCTGTTGACATTCTACTTGAACTGGCGGCAAGAGGCTGTAGCATTGAGATCTTGGCAGAGGCAACGGAGCGCCGTGTCCCATCTGAAATTGAAGCAATGCTAAAGGGCGCGGATGTTAAGCTTAGACGCATTGGCCTAAAAAATGGCCTTCCCATGCATGATAAATTTATGCTCCTATCACTGGAAGATAAAAAATGGGTGGTATTTGGCAGTTTTAACTTGAATTCCAAATCATTGCGATTTAACCAGGAAATAGGTGTCATATCTTCTGATCCAGTGCTTTATAACGTTTTCAATAAAAGATGGCAGGAACTTCAGCACTCATTATAAAAGCATAAATGCAGCAATTTTGCCGTCCTTCCAGTTGTGGTAGTAGTCAGGGATTTTTTTTGATTATGAACTCAGAACCATCAACCATCATACTGCCTGTTGAAAATCAGGTAAGAGAACTCGATGCCAAGATCCTGCTTGCAGCCATGGCCGCAGAGCGGGGTTTTCCTGTGATAATGGGTTCCAGGGCCTTTTTGCACTTTTTTGTGGATCGTGTACCACGAGGTGTGTACATGGCCAAGAGTATGCGAAAACTCAGTATCAAGATGTTTTCCATATTAAAACAGCTTGGATACGAAATCGTGGCATGGGACGAAGAGGGTCTTGTGCGGTGGCCTGATCAGGAATACTGGCGATGGCGTCTGTCTCCTGTAACAATGTCCATGGTTTCGCATCTCCTTGCCTGGGGAGAGGATGATGCAAACTGGTTCAGGAATTACCCGGGATATCCAGGAACTCCCATTCATGTAACCGGTAATCCCAGGATAGATCTTCTACGCAGTGAGCTTCGGGAGTTTTATGGTGCCAAGGCCCTGAAACTCAAGAAAAAATATGGAAAATTCGTACTGATAAACACAAATTTTAGCAAGGTAAATCATTTTTTCCAGCATCTAAGTGAACTTAAAAAGGCAATTAAAGAATCAGAACCTGGCAAGTCTGAGACCTTTGATGCAGGAAAGGGGAGATTAAAGGAGCAGCTTTTCGCCGAATTCAAAAAGATGCTTCCTGGGCTTGCTGCCGCACTGCCTGAGCATAATATTATTGTACGGCCTCATCCGGCGGAAAACCATGAGCCGTGGCTTAAGGTAGCAGCACAGCATAGAAATATACAGGTTATCAATGAAGATACAGTGACGCCCTGGCTCATGGCTGCGGAATTGCTGATTGCCAATGGGTGCACTACAATGATAGAAGCGGCTGTGCTGGATACGCCAACCATTGCCTATCAGCCAGTTGCTGATCCCAGGTATGATGATGATTTGCCTAATGCCATCAGCCGACGGGCCTTTTCCCCTGAAGAGTTGTTTGACTTATCAGAAAAGATAATGAAAGGTCAGCTGGGACCGCTTCCCCTTGAAAAGCGCCGCAGTGTGCTGGACAGGCATATTGCCGCCCTAGACGGTCAGTTGGCTGCTGAAAGAATAGTTGATGTGCTGGTTGATGCCGGATATCTTACTAAACGACCCGAGGCAGTCCCTTTAGTAACTTTTTCCAGGGGAGTTCTCAGGAATCGGATCAGGACACTGGTTAAAAAGAGAAACATGCATAAACCCGGCCACCGAAACAATATCAAATATCATGATCATCGTTTTCCTGGTACAAGCACAGAAGAAATTTTTTCAAAGATAAGGCAGTTGGGTAAATTGCTTGGCGGGCGTTTCAGTAATGTGCATGTGGTACAACTTCAAAAACATATTTTTAAAATCAGTACAACAGGCTAGAAATATTGGAGAAATCAAAAATGTATAAGGTGAAAATTTTCGGTGCGGGTTCCATAGGGAATCACCTTGCAAATGCCTGCCGCAGGAAGGGTTGGCAGGTTTCCATTTGCGATATAGACAAGGCGGCCCTTGAACGCACGCGTTCAGACATATATCCGGCACGCTACGGGAAATGGGACAATGAGATAAGGCTTGCCACTCCCGGAGAGATTGAAAACGAGGAATTTGACCTTGTAATCATTGGCACACCTCCAGATTCACACATGGCAATTGCCTGTTCAGAGCTTGAGCGCAGACCTTCCAGAGTTCTTTTGATTGAAAAACCTGTATGTACTCCGTCGCTTGAAGATGCCAATAAACTGGTGAATTTGCAGAAAGAGACCGGTACATTTGTGGCAGTAGGATACAATCATACACTTACGGCCCACAGCCAGAGGGCAGCGGAAATCATCAGCCACGGTCTTCTTGGAAAGACACAGACAATTTCTGCCGCATTCCGTGAGTACTGGGGCGGTATCTTCGGGGCTCATCCCTGGCTTTCAGGGCCTGAAGACAGCTATTTGGGATTTTCCCAGAGGGGTGGCGGAGCAGGTGGTGAACACTCCCATGCAACAAACATCTGGCAACATTTTGCATGGCTAACCGGCTCTGGCAGAATCAATCGTGTAATGGCTTTGCTGGATATGGTAGATGATGGAAAGGTAAGTTACGATCAGTTGTTCCTTGTAAATGTTCAGACTGACAAGGGGCTTGTTGGCTCCATCATTCAGGATGTCGTAACCGAGCCCCCTGTTAAGGCCGCCAGGATCCAGGGAGACCAGGGATTCATGGAATGGACTGTGAACATTGATTCAGGCCATGATGCATTGAGGTACGCAGGAAGTGATGGCAAAATTTGTGAGGAACTCTTTCCCAAGACAAGGCCTGATGATTTTGCCGGAGAGATCGCCCATGTTGAAGAGATATTGAGCGGCGCTTCTCCAGAAGACTCGCCAATAGCAGTAATCAGGGGCCTTGATACCATGCTGGTGGTAAGTGCTGCATATCTTTCCCACAAGCACGGACGCTTGGTAAAAATAAATTATGACGCTGGCTACAGCAGGGATGCACTGGAGTTTGAATGACCTAAATTGAGCGTTTCAAAATCTGGAAAATTATTTTTTCAATAATATTAAAAGGAGTTATGTCAATAATAGCTTTCCAATTTTGAAACCTTCGGGATTGCCGTATTTACCGCATCTCCTTTGTCAGTGGAATTTCCATATAGCCAACTATTAAGGAAATTCCCCTTTCGCGGATATGCAGCAAATCCGGCAATCGCTCAATATAGGAATTATATCAGAGAGGTAAAAGTGAAAAACGATTTTGATTTTGACGGGTTATTTACCTACGATCTTGCAAATAATCACCAGGGTGATGTTGAACACGGGCTCAGGATCATAAAAGAGATCGGAAAGGCAAACGCTGCGGGGGGTGTAAGGGGTGCCTTCAAGTTTCAGTTTCGTCAACTTGAGACCTTTATTCACCCTGATTTCAAAGACAGGAAAGATGTCAAGCATATTCCACGGTTCATGGGAACTGCCCTTACAAAGGAAGATTACGCCAGGTTTACCCAGGCTGTAAGGGCAGCCGGCATGTACACAATGTGTACACCCTTTGATGAAGAGTCAGTTGACCTTATAAATGAACTTGGCATTGAAATAATAAAAATTGCCAGTTGTTCAGCATCAGACTGGCCTCTTCTTGAAAAGGTGGCAAGTGCGCATAAGCCTGTGGTTGCGTCAACCGCAGGGCTCAGCATGGACAAGATTGACAGGCTGGTAAGTTTTTTTGAGTTCAATAATGTCCACTTTGCACTGATGCACTGTGTTGCGCTCTATCCGACCCCCATGGACAAGCTGGAGCTTAACCAGATAAGGCTTTTGAGGGAGCGTTATCCCAACGTGCCTGTAGGCTTCTCAACCCATGAGGACCCTGAAAACTTTATACCTGTCCGCATGGCCTATGCCCTTGGAGCAAGGCTTTTTGAGCGCCACGTTGGTATTGCCGCTGGCAAACACAAACTTAACGCTTACTCCTCCACGCCTGAACAGGTGTCAAAGTGGATAGCAGCATACAATGAGGCGAAGCAGGCCTGCGGCGGGGAGTTTAGAAGTCCTGCTCCGCCAGAGGAACTTGCATCGCTCCGCTCCCTCATGCGCGGTGTTTATGCAAAGGAGCCAATCAAGAAGGGGGAAAAAATCACAAGGGACAAGGCATTTTTTGCAATGCCACTCCAGGAAAAACAGCTTACCAGTGGCGAGTGGGTTGATGGAGTTGAAGCTGACAGGGATTATGCTACCAATGAACCCATTAACGAAATAGTTGCAAACTCGCCACTTCCCGCCAGGGAGATTATCTATCGAATCATGCTTCAGGTCAGGGGCATGCTTAACCAGGCCAGGATAGTTATCGGCAAGGACAGCAGCATAGAGCTTTCACACCATTACGGGCTTGAGCGTTTCAGGGAATTTGGGGCTGTAATTATTACCTGCATAGACCGTGAATACTGTAAAAAGCTCATAATTATGCTTCCCCGGCAGAAACATCCATATCATTTTCACAAGAAAAAGGAAGAGACCTTCCAGCTTCTCTATGGAGATATGGAGGTTGAGCTTTCAGGAAAGAGGATAAAGGCAGAACTTGGCGATACCATACTGGTCATGCCTGAAACATGGCATAAGTTTCATACCCTGGACGGTGCAATTTTCGAGGAGGTCTCTACAAGGCACTATAATGATGATTCTTTCTACGAAGATGAAAGGATCGCCCGTCTTCCAAGAGAGGCCAGAAAGACCGTAATCCCCAACTGGAATGCCCTGGCAGAGTCCTGACCATGCCTGTGAGAGTTGTGGTGTTGGACTTTGACGGGACGCTTATCGACTCCAACCAGCTTAAATACAACGCATATTTTACCATTATGCCTGACATGGACTCAGGGCTGATTGAAGAGGTCCTTGGGTCCATGTTCGAGGCAAGCCGGTATGATATTATTGCGGAAATCCTGCGTCGCGGCCAAAAAGAGTACATGGGGAAGGGCGGTGACATGTTGCAAGCCAAGGTGAATGAGCTTGCAAGAGAGTATAACAATTTAGTTCTTGAAGGGGCATGTACCTGCTCTGAAATTCCCGGGGCTATTGATATCTTAAACTTCCTGCATTCTAAAAACATCCCCGCCTATGTCAGCTCAACCACCCCGGAAGTTTTCCTCCGGGAAATAGTTGATGGCCGGGGATGGAACCATTTTTTTGCAGGTGTGTTCGGATTTCCTGCCACCAAGGAAGAGACTCTCTTGCGCATAATGAAAGATCATGGTGCAGGGCCTGAAGAGGTACTTGTGGTTGGTGACGGAGAATCAGACCGTAAATCTGCAGAGGCGTTTAATACCAGATTTGTCCCGGTAAAAAAGGGGCGTTTTCCTGTTGATGAGGTCATGAGGCTTTTAGCCGCCTGACTCGGGATGATATATATTTATGTTAAAAAATAAAAAAATACTTGTTGTGGTACCAGCCCGTGGAGGAAGCAAGGGAATAAAACTTAAAAATCTTCAGCCCCTTAACGGAATCCCCCTTGTTTCCATTGTGGGCCGGGTAGTTCGGAGACTACCGTGGGTGGACCGGGCAGTGGTTTCTACTGATCATGATGAGATTGCAGCAGCAGCCCAGGCAGCGGGGCTTGCAGCCCCTTTCAGAAGGCCAGAGGATATCTCAGGAGACCGAATAGGTGACTGGGACGTACTTCATCACGCCCTGCTTGCGTGTGAAGAACTGGATGGACGCACTTATGACGTGATTGTGATGCTGCAGCCCACTTCTCCCTTCAGGAGACCTGAACACGTTGAGGAGACAGTGCACCATCTGTTAGATGGGGGACACGATTCTGTGTGGACTGTAAGTGAAACTGATTCCAAAGCCCACCCACTAAAACAGCTTGTAATAAAAGATGACATGCTGGA
>WGBG01000080.1 GCA_015494395.1 Deltaproteobacteria bacterium | reverse complement strand
TGGAGCCCGGCTTGTGCATGATGCGAAGCACCTCGCTATGGGTATGTTCAGGGGCAATCTTCATGACACCGGAGGTGTGCCTTGCCAAAAGCCGTTCCAGAAGGCGCGGTGTCCTGACCAGAAGGTCCATCCTGAGCCCTGATGAAACAAAGAGGTGCCTTACCCCTGGCACCTGTGAGGCCCGGCTTAAAAGCTCAAGAAATGCATTTTCATCTATGTTGAGATGCCTGCACACCTTTGGAAACAGGCAGTCATGCCTCCTGCACGGAACAGGACTGCTGCAGGATGTACCGTACATATTTGCAGTGGGGCCCCCTACATCCGATATGGTACCCTTGAAATCCTTCATTTCAGCAATCTTTTCAATCTCTGCAATCACGGAATCTCTGCTTCTGCAGGTGATTACAGGGCCCTGGTGCCTGGCGATTGCGCAGAAGGAGCAGTTTCCATAACAGCCCCTCACAGCAGTAACAGAATCCCTTATCATCTCCCATGCAGGCACTTTGCCTGAAGATGGATGGGGACGCCTGGTAAAGGGAAGTTCATAAAGGAAATCAAGCTGGTCTGCTGAAAGCGGAAGGGCAGGGGGATTCTGCAGGATCAGACAGCTGCCCTGATCCTGTACCAGAACCGTATCAGATAATGCCCTGGCACTCCTGTCAACTTCAAGCTCTGCCTTGAGAAACAGGGACAGATCCTGCTGGATTGCCTGCCATGATGGCAGTTCTTTTATGGTTGCGTCTTCATCCTGCCTGTCATCATATCTCCCTGCATCAGCTCCAACCAGGCGTTCACAGGTACCGGGTATGCCGGAAAGGGCCTCGCCTACCTGGAGCCTCCTGGCAGTCTCAAGCACAGCCCTTTCACCCATGCCGTAAATCAGAAGGTCGGCCTTGGAGTCAGCAAGAATTGATCGTCTAAGTTTTTCCTGCTGAAAATCGTAGTGAACAAACCGCCTGAGCGAGGCCTCTATCCCACCCAGGACAACAGGGACACCATTGAATGCCTGTCTTGCAAGGTTTGCATAGATTATAGTAGCCCGGTCCGGCCTGCGCCGCCTGCTCCTTACCCTGTCCTTTCCAAACCAGGGATTGCCGTCAGGAGAAAATGGATCACTCTTTCTGACACGGCTGTTACCCGTATAGTTTGCAACAATTGAATCCATATTCCCGGCGGTGATGCCGAAAAAAAGCCGGGGACGGCCAAACTGGAGGAAATCGTCAACAAGCCAGTAGCGGGGCTGGGCAAGCACCGCCACCCTGAAACCATTTGCCTCAAGCCACCTTGCTATGATTGCAACACCAAAGGATGGGTGATCAACATAGGCGTCACCTGTGACAAGCACGATATCAGGCTGCTTCCAGCCAAGATTCAGCATCTCCCTGCGGGATGCAGGGAGAAATGAACTTTCTGCTTTCCCCATCAGGGTTTTGCCTTACCCGAGGCCCAGGTCTTTTTTGTGCCAAGTTTTGAGGGCAGAAATATCTCGACCGTAGTGCCCTGTCCCTCAACGCTGTGGATTTCAATGGTGCCTCCGTGTTCATCAATAATCTGCTTGACCACTGAAAGTCCAAGACCTGAACTCTGCTCCTTTGTGCCAAAAAACGGTGTAAAAATATCTTTCATCAACACTTCAGGAATGCCACAGCCATGATCCTCAATGCGGATAACCGCTCCCACATCTTCACGTTCGGTTGTAACCACTATCTCCGTACCCGGTTTCGAAGCCTCTATGGCATTCCTGATGCAGTGCAGCAGGCTCAGTTTCAGAAGATAATCATTGGCATCTACAAAAACCTCCCGTGCCTGATGACGCACAGTTATCTTAACCCCTTTTTCCCTAGCCTCCTGTTGTATCACCTCAACAGCATCATCAACAAGGCCGGTAAGCTCAACCCTCTGAAATGCCCAGGTAAGCTCTCCCTTCAGGGTTTCAAACTTCTTTACTATGGCATTAAGCCTCTCTGCCTGTTTTACAATGGTTTGAAGCCACTTGTGCTGTTCCTCCTGGCTCATGCTGTTTTTAAGCAGCCTGTTGGCAATACCACCTATGACAGTAACGGGATTGCGAATTTCATGGGCAACATTCAGGGCAAGCTCTGCACGGGTACGCTCTGAAACTATTGCCTCTGTATTCTGATTCAGGTTAAGAAGCTCCCTGCTTATCTTCTTGATACGCTCCCTGTCCCTCACAGTACGTGCCATTATTTTTCGCATAGAATGAAAAAACAGGGTGATGGAACTTATGGCTATAAAGGTAGCCGTATTGACAGAGCCGCTCATTGGAGAAATTACTCTCCAAAGGTCAACATGGCCGCTGAATATCAGGATATGCTTGAGTATATGACCAATAGAACGAGAAATAGAAAATGCAAACAGGGCTGCAAAAAACCATACAAGGTAGCCATACATGCAGTTATCAGGCTCCCTTTTGGAAATACGTACTGCAGTAAGTATACAGAGAAGGGACACCACAATCATTCCAAGGCTGCCGGCAAGATCAGCGCTCAGAATAAAAATATCAAGCCCTTGAGTCATGAGACCTTGAACCCTATGTCTCCTCTGTGCTGCCTGCATCAAGCATTTTTCTTAATCCTGCATAAAAACAGAGCATTGCAGTCAGACAGACGATATTGTCAAGTTTTAGCAGCTTCCACACCATGGTGATGCCATTATGCAAGTTATCGCTGGCTTTATTCAGAAAAAAGTGTGACAGTACGTGTCCGCTGAAGGTCATTACATTCCATAGCACCAGAAGTAGAGCACCTGCAGCCATATACCTCCAACTCCGGATCTGGCCTAACCTGCTCTGCCTTATGCCATACCACAGCCCTGCCATGGAAATGGCAAAACATACATGGCCAAGCAGGTGGATATACATGCCCTCTCTGGCTCCGTGTTCCTGAAAGGCTTCTGCAGGATCACTGCCCAAAAGGACCAGTAAAGTCACCAGAAGAATAAACACCAGGACGTGCATGTTGGGGATAAACCTACTGGAGAGTGCCCGGTTATTCATCACTGTGTAACCTGTACCCACACCTTTCTCTTTCTGGGTCCATCATATTCACAAAAAAAGATACGCTGCCACGTGCCAAGCTGAAGCCTTCCACCGTTCACAATTACCTGCACGCTTGATCCTGTTAAGAGGGTCTTGATGTGCGCAGGCGAGTTGCCCTCCATGTGCCTGTAATCAGCATCCCATGGAATTATGCTGTTAAGGACATGGAGAATATCACGCTTGACCGCAGGATCTGCCCCTTCATTTATTGTTATACCACCAGTGGTGTGAGGGCAGTAAACTGTAACTATGCCGTCCTTTACCCCCTCCTGAGCAACGACAGAGGAAACTTCAGACGTTATATCAACAAGTTCGGTACGTGAAGAAGTGCTGAGAGTGAATTTTTTCATTATTTTTCCTCCTGCTTTACAGCTCTGAGTGCAACACCCCTCTATATATATTCATATTACGCAAAAGAGGGGAATTAAAAAAGAGGAAATTCCATTATCAAAAAAAGGTACTGGTGCTAAATGGAAAGTGGTATCTTATAAAAATAGCCGAGAGCTCAAGGCTTAAAGTCTAAAGTATAAAATGAACCACTAAGATGCAAAGAACGCAAGGGAATTATATTTTCGCCTTTGGGACAGCCAATGGCTAACGACCTTGAATAAAACCAACCTAGATTGAGCGTTTCAAAATCTGGAAAATTATTTTTTTAATGAAATTAAAAAGAGTTATGTCTATTACCGCTTTCCAGTTTTGAAACCCTTCGGGATTGCCGTATTTACTGCATCTCCTTTGTCAGCGGAATCCCCATATAGCCGACTATTATGGGAATTCCTCTTTCGCGGATCTGCAGCAAATCCGACAATCGCTCAATCCAGGACCAAATAAATGCGCTATTTTTGCGGTTACGCGCTTCATATTTTCATCAATGGCCAAAAGAAAAAAGAAAAAACAGACAGCCCAGGGCAGGTACAGGGGATTCTGGCCGGCATTGACGCTGCTTGCCCTTGCAGGAGCCGTGCTTGCCCTTGTTTATATTTTGCCAGCACCAAAATCAGTAACACACCCGGCCAGGCCGCCTTTTGAAAACTTCAAACACCACGTGCTCCCTGTTTCACCTGCGACAAAAAAAGAAAAACATGCCCGTCCACCGGTTTTTCATGGCCCTGGACGCCCAGTGGTTGCAATCATCATTGATGACATGGGATATGATTTCAGCATTGATGAGGCATTTTTACAGCTTGAGGCCCCGATATCCTACGCCTTTCTGCCCTTTGCCCCAAATACCAAGCGCCTTTCATGTACAGCGGCTGAAAAGGGTAGAGATGTGCTGGTACACCTTCCACTGGAACCTGAAAATGGCTCCATTGACCCAGGGCCAGGTGTACTCAGGCTTGACATGGATTTCAACACCACGATCGAGACCCTCAAGAGAGACATTGACGCGGTTCCCTGCGCCATTGGTGTAAATAATCACATGGGATCAAAATATACAGCCAACGGGAAGGCCATGAAAATAGTCCTGGGTGAGATACGAAGGCGGGGAATGTTCTTTGTTGACAGCCGGACTACCAAGAAAACAGTAGCCTTTAAGCTGGCAGAACAGATGGGGATTCGTGCTGGTGAACGGGCAGTATTTCTGGACCACACCCAGGATGCACGTGCCGTTAAGAGTGAACTTAAACGCCTGGTTTCAATAGCGTATCACAAGGGAAGTGCCATAGCCATTGGACACCCCTTCAAGGTTACCTTACAGGTACTTTACCATGAACTTCCCGCTCTTAGGAAACAGGTACGAGTTGTTCCTGTTCATGTGTTATTAAAAAAGGAGGATGCCCAGCAATGAAATATGGAGAAGAAGAGATACAAAAAGCCGTTCTGGAACCCTGGCCCAACCCCTCGCCGGAAAGGGATTATACCATTGACATATCATTTCCTGAATTTACCTGCCTGTGCCCGCGCTCCGGCTATCCGGACTTTGCCGAAATCAAGATAACCTATGTTCCTGACAAATTTATTGTGGAGCTGAAGTCTCTAAAACTCTACCTTAACAGCTTCAGGAACAGGCATATCTCTCACGAAGAGGCAACAAATGTCATATTTGCAGAACTGAAGGAAAAACTTGCGCCAAAATCACTGAAGGTAATAGGAGATTTCTTCCCAAGGGGAAATGTACATACTGTCATCACTATTGAAGGGTGATACCGCACATTGTGTGCATTATGCAGTGGAAATGACCGGTGCAAAAACAAAAGGCCGGGTACTGCCCGGCCCTGTGAATCAAAATTTCATGTCTTTTTTAGCCGTATGCGTGTGTGCCAAGCACACATGGCACACCGTATTTTTCCTCTACCATCTCCTTGAACTTGTCAAAATCATGATTCTTGCACATTGGCTGAGCCTTTACCATGCAGTTACTCAGGTGTATGGCATCAATATCGACATTTTTCTTGACCATGCCGATATTGTTGATGGTAGCCCTTCCGGGGCACTGACATCTCAAAAAACCCACGATCACAGGATCATCATACTCGGCAAACATGCCATTCTTTTCCTTCACTGCATTAATGCACTTGTACTCTCCGGGACATCCATAACCTGCATCCATGTACGAACCACAGCCAATTACCAGAATATTCATCTCATTCCCTCCTTTTTGTGGTGAATAGATTCACCTTAACAAAGTGTGCAAAACCAGACAGCCTTAATTTAATATCAAATGCCCTAAAAAACAAGGTCAGCCACAATGCTGCCTACACACCATTAAGTGGGCACTGGTCACACCTGGGTTTACTCTTCTTGCAAAAAGACTTCCCCACATTCACCCAGAGGGCGTGATATTCATTAAAAAGTTCGGCATCTTCAGGAAGGTTATCCATGAACAGTTCGCGCACTGAGTGGTAACCAGCATTTTCGTCAACTATATCGTGCCTCATAAGGGCCCGGATGGTGTAGGCATCCACCACAAATGTTGGAAGCCTCCCTGCGTACAGAAGCATGCTGTCTGCTGTCTCAGGCCCGATTCCATTTACTGACAGAAGCTCTTTTCTGGCTGCTTCAAGGCCCTGTGAAAAAAGATTTTCAAGTTCGCCGTCATAAGACTCCATTAACAGGGTGAGAAAATTGTGCAGGCGCTGTGCCTTAATGTTGTAATAACCTGCGGGCCTGATGAGCTCAGCAAGCCTTTCAAGAGGCAGCGCATAAAGGCTGGCTGCTCCCATTACCCCTGCCTCTTTAAGATTATCAATGGCACGGCTTACGTTGGTCCACGAGGTATTCTGTGTAAGTATTGCCCCTACACACACCTCAAAAGGCGTGTCCCCTGGCCACCAGTGCTGTGGCCCAAGGGCGGAATACATACGATTATAGATATCAGTCAGAAGGTCTGTAATGGAAGATTGGAGTGAAGCCATGGATATATAAATAGCTCAAAGTTGAAAGCTCAATGCTCAAAGTAAAAGAAGACATGTTTGCTTTAAGCTTCCGACTTTGAGCTTTGAACAAACTTTCATGTCAGGGGGTGACAAACCCCATGTCATGAAAGTTTAGAGGATTACATCTCGGCTGCACTGCTCTGTGTAAGGACCTCCATGTGTTTCAGGTCCTTTAGCAGGGAGTGGTTAAGATAACTTACTGGGTCCGGATTAAGAACAAGGCTTGCACTCTCCAGCACTTGAGGAAGCACTGTAATGGCAACCGGCCTTCCATCATGATATCCGGCAGCGCCGGCAACACTGTCTGCAAGGGCTACCATTGCCACAATGGGAAGGACATGCCTCGGAATCTCCTTGTAATTGTCAAACGAGGCGTGATGATGAAAACCTATAGTGGTGCACACCTGTTCAGGAAGCTTCCAGTAAGTTGAAAGCAGGTAGCCAAGCCTGCAATGATTTATGCCGTAACGCCCCTCTTCATCAATAACAGTGGGCAAAACAGCTTGCTGCCCCTCTTGCAAATCGTCATTTTCCTTTCGAACCGGCTGAAGCCCTCTGAGCAGGAACTTGCCCACATCATGCATCAGGGCGCAGGTAAGCACTGTAGGGGCAATCTCATGAGTCACGTAACCGGCGGAGAGCAGTATCTGCTTGGCACATACAGCAACAGCAGCTGCATGTTTCCAAAGCACTGCCATCTCTTCCCTTTCTATCCTGGCAAATGGCTGCAGCACCTTGGAGGTCATGAGCTGGTTAACAAGGATCCATATATTCTGAAACCCCAAAAGCACAATTGCCTGCTGCAACGACGTAATCTTTTGCAGACTATAGGCAGCAGAATTTGTGACACGGAGTATCTTTGCCGACAGTACCGGGTCTGTACTGACCAGCTCGACTATACTGTGAAGATTTGCCTCTGGATCACGCAGTGCCCTTGAAAGCTCAAGAACTGCACTTGGAAGCTCTGGTGCCTGACGAATAAGATCAACTATTACGGCATCCGTGTCTGTTACTGGTCTTTCCGGGCTTGGAACAGTGCGTCCCTTACAATTTACCAGCGGGACCTTGCTCTCAACAGATTCATCAGTTTTCGTAGCCTTGAATGAAAGGGTCTGGTGGTCGGCCTTGCGATTGGCAGCAACATGCCCTATGTCCCCTAAAGCACTCCCACGCCTGCCTTCATCGCCCCTTTTGTCACTCTTCTGGTTGGCAACAAGTACCAGAACAACAATTACTACACATGCAGTAACGGATAAGGCAACAACAGTAATAAGGTTCATGATATCTCTCAGTCACCTTTTATAAGGAATATATAGATATAAAATGCCGCCACCCCTACAAAGGTTCCGCCAATTATCAGCACATTATCAAGATTTAGAGAATCTCCCTGATAGGGCATACCGTAATAGAACCCTATCCACATCATACCCATGCCTGCGGCCACTGCAATCACCTTCCTGAAATTAAGAAAATAAAGAATGCCTGTAACCACGAGCAATGGTACTACAATCCAGGGATTGGTAAAGATTTCTACTGGATCGCGACTGAGAAAAAGCTCTATGAGATGTTCTGAACGAAGATTTTCAACAATACTCTGCCAGTCAATTTGTAGATTCATCACTGTAATGCCTCTCGTTGTGCAGATAGGCAGGCATCAAACCGCCTGCAGCCTGTAAACACTCCTGCATTGTTTATCCAATCGGCATATCAATGACCATTCTTTACAAAACCTGTATCTGTTAACCGGAACGGAAAACAAGACCATTTACCAACCACCATTAATATATCGTCACCGTTATCACTCTGAACAGTTACCTTCCATATTTTGAAACGCTCAACTCAGGTTGATGAATCTATTACAGATGGTAATCTGTATAGGCTATGCCCTACGGTCAAATCATCACACTAATGGTAGCGCTTGTGCTGATTACAGGCGCACCCAGCAACCATACGCTGGCATTTCCGCTATCACAGGGGCTCTTTTTGTGGACTGCCAAGACGGTTTTATGGTGGTTCTCTGTACGGATTCTGCTTAACCGCAGCCCCATCTCCAGACTTCACACCCTGTCTGAAAAACTGGAAACCCTGGCACTGATTCCCCTGCTTGTGGATTTCTATCTTCTGGATGTCAAGGACATGCTTGGCATCATCCCGTGGTTCAAAAAATTCAACATGCTGGAAGAATTTGCAGGGCTGGGGCTATATTTCCTGTACCTTGCATTGGTATGGCTGGTTACTGCACAGGTCACTGAAAGGCGTACGGCTCATGAGCAGGGCATGTCCCGGGCAGTAAGGGAGCGCTTCAACATGATATTGCCTGCCCTTGTGCCGTACTTCCTGCTCAGTATCGGCTTTGAGCTTGCAGCCCATTTCGCCCCGCCCTGGCTCCGCTCCATTTTCAATTCCAGTTTCTCTCCACTCCTTACCCTTGCGATATTTTCAGTGATACTTGCCTTTCTTGTGCCTCCGATTCTTAAAAAGATCTGGAGATGCATCCCCATGCCGGACAGTGCGCTTAAACGTGATCTGCTGGATTTTATCAGGAAAACAGGGATCTCGTTTAATGAAATATACATTTGGCCACTTGGAGAGGGAAGGGCATGTACAGCCGCTGTGGTGGGCATCATACCCGGATTCAGGTACATATTTATAACGCCGTGTCTCCTTAAATATCTTAAAACTGAGGAGATAGAGGCTGTTCTCTCCCACGAGACAGAACATGTCAGGCAGCACCACATACTCTGGTACGTCTTTTTTCTGGCAGCATATTCGATAATTATGTACCGGCTTATGGATCCGGCGTGGTCATGGCTCACATCAAGAGAATTCTTTGTATCACTGCTGATAAAACTTGAAGATTCACCGGAACAGATTGCAGCACTTGCCGCAGCACTGCCCATGATGGCAATGATCGTCCTCTACTTCAGGTATCTCATGGGATGGTTCATGAGAAACTTTGAGCGCCAGGCAGATATGTCTGTCTTCAGAACACAGGGACACCCCTGGCACATGATTGCGGCCCTTGAAAAGGTTGCCCTTTTTTCAGGCGGCACCAGGGACAAACCAAGCTGGCATCATTTCAGCATTGCTGAAAGGGTTGAATTCCTTTATCAGGCAGCACAGGTTCCTGAATTGCTGAACCGCCATGAAAAACGGCTGCGAAAGGCAAAGACCACTTTTATTTCCCTGGCACTGGTGCTTTTCATGCTGCCGGGGCTGCTGCCGGTTAAATCGTGGAAGAGAAGTGCAGACATAAACCTTGCCCGCCTTTACATTAACCAGATCAGCTCACATGGAGAGCGAAATGCTGACTGGTATCTCATGCTGGGACAGATTTTATCAGAAAGAAAACAGTATGCCCGTGCGGTGCAGGCATATCTCAAGGCCTTGGAGGTGGAACCGGACAATCCGCTTGCGCTTAACAACCTTGCATGGCTCTATGCAACATCAGAGGACAAGGCATTCAGAAAACCCCAGGAGGCCCTGATGCTTGCCATAAAGGCAGCCTCAATCAAACCGGACAGCTACATACTGGATACACTTGCGGAGTGTTTTTTTGTTAATGGATATTTTGAAAAGGCCATTGAAACTGAAAAGGAGGCCATTCTTAAAGCTTCCCATAACCGGGATTATTACATGCAACAGCTACAAAAATTCCAGACAGCACTCATGAAACAGCAACCTGCCAGACAGGAATAATTCGTTACCCCCTTTTCCGTTAAAGGAATCCATCCTTCATCACTTGCCAACAGGAAAGATTGAAAGCTTGCCTGTTACAGAGTTCAGATACCTTATCTCTGCCTGAAGATCATCACTGTTGACGTTTTTTGAAAAATTCAGCTTTATTTTGTGAGTTCCAGGGCTTAATCCCCTGAGCAGCCACTTTACCTCCCCCCTGTTGGTGTCATATTTGCCAGGTTCAGGGCTTGCCTTTTCAAGTTTTACGCCGGCCGGGAGTTTCAGAGTAAATATGACCGATCCTGGCACTGGTGATGATGCCTTGACTAGAACCGCAATGCGCTTTCCCTTTTTATCCTTGAATTTTGCAGTCACTGGGTCATTTCCGGCATACACGCCTGCACACAGGACCATGCACATTATAAATGCCACTATAAAACGCATTAAATGCCTGACCACTAGCAAACTCCCCCTGCTGCCCCTTTGCCTGCAAAAATGATATTTTTCATGTTTCATTGCCAGTCTCCTGCCTTACTGCGATATATTTTCGTTTTTTCCTGTCCCATCTGTACCCCCCTGATGACCAGATTTCTTTTATCTCTTTAAGGCCAAAGGCTAGCCCCTTGCGATCTCCCAGCTCATCAAACACCCGCAGGATCTCCTCATCATCAATCTGTCCATCACTGTTTGTATCAGCCCAGTGAAAAGGTTCAACTCTTACGCCTGTGGAACCGTTAACCTGAAATATTTGCCTGCCGGTGAGACTGGAAGTAACTTCACCCTGGAACATGAGATAGCTGTCCTTTTTTGCCCGGGAAGATATGCGGGCCATGTAACAGATTGTAAAATCGGCACCGCTGCCCGAAGTTACTATCCACTTTATTTTTTTCCTGTCAGGGGTAGAGGCAGACCAGTCAGGAACAGCCTTAATGATATCAACTTGTTCTGGTACGTGTTCTGTCAAGATAAGAGAAATCTTATCCGGCAATGATACCCCTAACCTGATGATTACCGGAAATGTCCCGCCGGCAGGGACATGGGGGGGAAGTATTCGGTCTGCTGTAATAATTATTTGCTTGCCAAAATCCCCCTTGAGATACCAGTAAAATCCTGCGGCTGCCAACATAACAAGCAGCATACCAGCCACAACAATACGCTTCCAAAAGACCTGTTTCTCTACGGGAGTATGGATTAGACCTCCTGCATCTACAACTGGTTCATCACCGGCCTTGTCATTGACTTCAGATACTGTTACCTTTGCAACTTTTCCGGCCTCGGTCTTTCCATCAGGCTCATTTTCCTGTATGTCTGACTTGTCAAGCAGGGCTTCCAGCTCCACCCCAAGGGCCTCGGCCAGCTTCAGGGCATTTTCTTTTTTAACAGAGGGATACTTTCTGTTCTCCCAACGGGAAATGGTATCGGTTGTGACACCTACCACAGTTGCAATGTAAAGCTGGGTCAGTCCCTGGTCCTCCCGCATCTTCCTTGCAAGTGCACCATCAATCCGTACCATTGGAGGTCCGCCGTAGGACAGCTTTTGTGTTTTGTCATTGCCGTTGGAAGTCATGTATAGATTTGAGCTGTTTTACAGCAACAATAATATTTGTTACCACCCTGGATTGTTATGCAAGATAATCCTTTAGAACTTTATAAAAATTTTCCGCATGGGCTTCAAGATTTAATGCAACAAGTTTTCTGTCCAGGCTGTTTTCGCCATGATAAAGCCCCTCAAGAGGGGTAAAAACTTCCCTTAAATCATCACAGGACATGGCTGAAAGAAAGGCTCGAAACCCATCTGTCTGTTCTCCTGTCACTTCTTTACACGCTTCGTGTATCTTAAGACCTTCAAAAAATCCGTCTATAACAGGATAAATAAACCTGTCATCAGCCCATACCGGCTCCCCGATTCCATCGAGCCTGTCCATTCTTGCCCTTACACCCAGGTCAAGAAAAAAGAAAAGCAGCCGCATAATAAACAGCTCATCAGTATCCCCCTGTCCATAATCAAAGAGCGGCTGATAAACCCGCACTGTGGTAAGCCTGGTTTCAATATGCTCATTCCGAACCCTGACGATAAAGTCACCCGCTGCGTGATGCCATTTGGACACCTGCCGGGCTGTTGATGGATCAAAACAGAGGGTAAGTATTAGAGCTATTTGAAAAAAAAGTTCTTCTTCCTGGGCGGGTTTCAAAAAATGCTTTCCGGTTTTTCCATCCCAAAGGACTATGCCGCGACTGCCGGTATCAGGGTTGACTGAAAAATGCCACTCATGAAAATCCTCAAACCATTCCCCAAGCCCCATGACAAATCGGCCCATGCCAGAGGGAATATCATCATAACCGGCCTCCCCTGCAAAGAATACCTGAGGAAGGTATCGTCCGGCAGGCCCTGATTGCAGCGCCTGTATGTTACTGAAATCCCGCATGAGACATTCTGCTCCGTGGCTGCTGAATGCTGCGGATAGTGCCAGCATTATTTTCCTGCCCTGAACCGTCGCTTCAACTCGGGCGATGTGATAAAAGGCACCTATTTTGACGCTGCAAAGGGTTACATTTTCCATTTCGCCAACAGGCACCGGCCTGTCAGTTTCAGCCATTACCCCCACAGCATTTTCAAATTTATCAGCATGGTTTTTGAACAGAAATGTCTCCATGGCCTTGAAATAGTCCTTAAGTGTGAGCCTGGAATGACTGTTTTCCATGTCAAGAAGCAGGGGAGAGTCGAGATAAGCCGGGCCAGGAACAGATATTTTGCCATCAGTAGAGACGAAAAGATACTTTATCTCTGGCATTTGAAAAACCTGAGAATATGGGGCAGGGAAGGAGGAGTCATTAAGAGATGCGCATAAAAAAAGGGGAGCCAAGGCTCCCCTTTAATATCATCTTTTTAATTTATTAGCAGCCTTCAACAGCAGCAGCAGCTTTTACTTTAATCTTTACGCTGTCACCAGCATTTGCCTTGCATTTGCCTTTCAGCTTAATAACCATTTCACTTCCGTCATTCTTCTCTACTGTACCCTTGCACTTTGCAGCAGAGGCTACACCAACAACACCTACAGAAAACATAAGGGCAACTGCTACTGAAAGAATTTTCTTGCTCATTATACTATCCTCCTTGAGAAGTTTGTGATTTACAGAATCCTATCCCGGACTCCTGAATCAATAAAAAAATGTAAAACAACTTAATAAATAAACGACCTTTTAGAATGTGTCAAGGCAATGTTTCAAAACAGTGAGTGGTCTGATACAATAAACATATATATCTTGAAGTTTTTTTCATAATTTACTGGACCATGCATAAATGCCGAAAAAGTATCTAAAGCCGGCTCTACATAATCTGAATTGAGCGTTTCAAAAGTTTGAAGAATCGCTCAATCCAGACAGAATAAACAAAAGACTCAAAATGAATCAGGTAACTCATGACAATAAAATCAGACTCCTGCTTGACCTGGTCCTGAAGCTGAACGATACGTTCCTTCAGGCATCAGACCTGGAAGATGTTCTCAATGCTGTATTGGTGGGGATTACGGCAGGGGAAGGCCTGGGTTTTAACAGGGTATTTCTATTTCAGCTTGTTGATCACCTGCCGGATTCACATCTTAAGGCGACCAAGGCTATCGGGCCTGCATCGCCTGAGGATGCCGCCCATGTATGGAATCTTATAAATGAGGCACACATGTCACTCTTTGACATTATGCTTAATGTCAAGCTCATGTCTTCCAAGGAGGATAATCCTCTAACCAGCATGGTTAAGGATATTTCTGTACCCTTGAACGATGAGGCACACATCTTTGTCACATCTCTTAGAGAGCACTGCTCATTACATATTATGAGGGGAGATGAAACAGCGGACTACAAGGGTGCAAAAGAACTGCTGGACACCCTTCAAACAGATGAATTTGCAGTTGTCCCCCTGGTAACCCACCAGAAACCCTTCGGGGTTATCGTTGCTGATAACAGCATAACCCGGACTCCCATCGAACCGGGTGATGTTGAGGCACTGCACCTGTTTGCAGGGCTTGGCTCAATAGCAATATGCCAGGCAAATATGTGCTCTCTTATGGAAGAGAGGATAGTAGAGTTACAGCGGCTTAATGCAGAGGTTGTTAGAAACAGGGGACTTTTGATACAGGCTGAGAGGCAGGCTGCTGTGGGAAGAATGGCTGACCAGGTGCTGCATCAGCTTAAAAATCCCCTTTCGGTGATTGGCGGGATGGCAGGGCTTCTGGACAAAAAAATAGCGCCTGATTCCACTAAGAAAAAGTATATCCTGGCAATAAAGGAAAAATGCGCCATTATGGAGAGAATACTGAATGAGCTTTCAGATCTACTCCAGGTTCCAGAGGTGAACTGTGAAGATGTAAGACTTAACAAACTTGTCTCCGCATCAGTGGATATCTTCAGACATGAGTTTAAGCGGTTTGACATTGAGTGCATACTGGATCTTCCAGAACCTGAACCTGTAATCTGTGTTGACAGGACACACTTCCAGCAGGCGCTTGTAAATGTCATCAAAAATGCTGTGGAAGCCATGCCTGATGGCGGAATCCTTCATGTTTCAGTCACGTCGGACGATAACCATATAAAGATAGAAGTCATGGATACAGGGCTGGGAGTGGCAAAAGGCCATCTAAGCAGGCTGGATGAACCTTTTTTCAGCACCAAAAGTCATGCCATGGGTCTCGGACTTAGTCAGGGCAAAAAGGTTCTTGAGCAGCACGGGGGAACGCTATCCGTAGAGCAGAACAGTAACGGCGGTGCCACTGTAGTACTTTCCCTGCCTGTTTCCCGTGTTGCCAAGGGTAAAAAATAGCTCAAAGCTCAAAATATGGTATCTATGTAGTGAATGGTCTTGTTTTGGAGTGACTATGAAGAATTTCGTAGTTTTTCCTGGCGAAGCGCAGCCATAAAAATCGCGTCTGTCTGAGCGAGGGACCAGCGAGTTTCGCGATTTTGGCGGAGCAAGCCTTAGAAAAACAAGAAATTGTTCACCGGAACAGAAAAACAAGGCCATTCACTAACCTCAATTACAATCAATACGCTGAACAGTTCCAAAATATGTAAATTTAGGATCAAAGCCAGGGAGGGCTCATGCTTATACTCACCAGGAAGGAGGGGCAGAGCATCCGTATAGGGGATGACATTGAAATTTCAGTAATTGAAGTAAAGGGACGCCAGACGCGCATTGGCATAAAGGCCCCATCGGGTGTACCTATCCACAGGGAAGAGGTGCTGCAGCGCATAAGAAACGAGAACCGACAAGCAGCAGAAGTCCCGGAAAACGTAGATATCTTTATTGACAGGAAAAAGGCATAATGAAAATAAACACAACCAGATTCGGTGAATTGGAAATAGATGATACGTCAATAATCTCGTTTAGGAAGGGCCTGCCAGGATTTCCGGATGAGAAAGGATATGTATTGCTTCCACACCGGGAGGACTCACCCTTCCTTTGGCTTCAGAGCATTGATAACCCGGATCTGGCATTTCTTGTAATAAATCCTTTTGAAATTAACCGGGATTACTCCTATGAAATACCGGACGACATTCAAAAAGAACTCGGCATAAAAGACGCTGAAGATATCCAGACCCTTGCCCTGGTCACCATACGAAGCGAGGATGAACCACCCTCAGTTACTGTAAACCTGCTGGGACCGCTGGTAATAAATGTAGAAAAAAGGACAGGTGTCCAACTGATACTTGATCCCAAACGCTATGACGTGCGTTACAGAATTTAAGTACCGCCCTAATACTTTATTCTCGCCTCTAACGCCCTCTGAAGGGTCATCTTGTCTGCATACTTAAGGTCCATGCCCATTGGGATACCGCAGGCAATTCTTGAAGTCCTGACCCCTTTTTCAGCAAGCATATCAGATAAAAATGAGGCGGTGGCCTCACCGGCTGCTGTACTGCTGGTAGCAATGATGACTTCTACTTCCCCGCCTCGCTGTTCTACGCGCTGCATGAGTTCTTTTAACTTCAACTGGTCAGGACCGATTCCATCCATTGGAGCAAGCACACCATGCAGCACGTGGTAAAGCCCGTTAAACGCCCCTGCCTTCTCCATGGCCAGAAGATCTCCAGGATCCTCAACAACACATATCTTTGAGGCATCCCTCCTGGGATCGGCACATACCGGGCATGGATCCTGCTCGGAAAAGGTATGGCACGATGAACAGAGGCGAATCCGGCTGTGCAACACTGCTATTGACTCAGCAAACTCCGCCGCCTGACCCTCGGGCCACCTGAGAACCTGAAGGGCAAGACGCGTAGCTGATTTTTCCCCAATGCCGGGGAGTTTAGAAAAATTTTTAATCAGCCTTTCAAGGGCTGGAGGAAAAGCAGAGGGCATGAATCAGAACATTCCCGGCATCTTGAGGCCGCCTGTAACCTTTGCCATCTCTGAATCAACCATCTCCTTTGAGCGGGCAAGTGCCTCATTGACCGCCGCAACCACAAGGTCCTGAAGCATATCCACATCGTCAGGATCAACAACTTCCTTCTCTATGGTAACTGAGACAATGGAAGGTTTGCCATTTGCAACCACCTTAACCATCCCGCCGCCTGCAGATGCCTCAACCTCTCTTCTGGCAAGCTCTTCCTGGAGATTTGCCATTTTTTTCTGTAACATCTGTGCCTGACGCATCATCTCTTTCATATTTGGCTGCATATCAATATCTCCTTAATATCAGAACATCAAAAATTATTCACCGTAACGGAAAAACAAGACCATTTACGAACTTTCTTTAACCTGGATTGAGCGATTGTCGGATTTGCTGTATATCCGCGAAAGGGAAATTCCCATAATAGTCGGCTATATGGGAATTTCTCTGACAAAGGAGATGCAGTGAATCCGGCAATCCCGAAGGGTTTCAAAAGTTGAAGAGTATGATAGATATAACTCCTTTTAATATCGTATAAAATCATTTCTTCAAATTTTTGAAACGCTCAATTCA